>NZ_JBNPXI010000009.1:0-138770 GCF_050433385.1 Brassicibacter mesophilus | reverse complement strand
AATTCAATTTTACCATAATCAGGTGAGGAGTTATATATTTTTATGCAAGAAAAAACCCCGTAATTATACGGGTTGTGGCGTTTCGCAAACGTCTATAGAAAATATATAAAGGAGGAGATATTTATGGAAACAAAGAAGGTTATGGAAAAGATAGTATCCCTTGCTAAATCTAGAGGCTTTGTATTTCCAGGCTCAGATATATATGGAGGACTAGCTAATACTTGGGATTATGGTCCTTTAGGAGTTGAACTTAAAAATAATGTTAAAAAGGCTTGGTGGAGAAAATTTGTGCAAGAGTCTACCTACAACGTTGGTATCGATTCAGCAATTTTGATGAATCCACAAGTATGGGTAGCATCGGGACATGTTGGAGGATTTAATGATCCGTTAATGGATTGTAAGAAGTGCAAGACAAGATTTAGAGCTGACAAGCTAATAGAAGATTACATAAAAGACAATAATAAAGATGAACTAATTGTTGATGGTTGGTCTAATGAACAGATGGAAGAATATATTAAAGAAAATCAAATTAAATGTCCTGAGTGCGGAGAATTTGACTATACTCAAATAAGACAGTTTAATCTAATGTTTAAGACGTATCAGGGTGTTACGGAAGATTCAAGGTCAGAGATATTTTTAAGGCCTGAAACAGCTCAAGGCATTTTCGTTAACTTTAAAAATATTGCCAGAAGTTCAAGAAAGAAAATACCTTTTGGAATAGGACAAATAGGAAAATCATTTAGAAATGAAATCACTCCTGGTAATTTTATTTTTAGAACCAGAGAGTTCGAACAAATGGAGCTAGAATTTTTCTGTAAGCCGGGGGAAGATTTAGAATGGTTCCATTACTGGAAAGATTTCTGTAAAAATTGGTTGCTCGGTTTAAATATTAATTCTGATAACATTAGACTAAGAGATCATGATCAGGAAGAATTGTCTCACTATAGTAAAGCTACAACTGACATTGAGTACTTATTCCCATTTGGATGGGGAGAGTTGTGGGGTATTGCAGATAGAACAGATTTTGACCTTAAACAACATATTAATACTTCAGGACAAGATTTAAGCTATATGGATCCTATAACAAATGAAAAATATGTTCCATATTGTATAGAACCTGCACTTGGAGCTGATAGAGTTACATTGGCGTTCTTAGTAGATGCTTTTACTGAAGAAAAGCTAGAAGATGGCACAGATAGAATTGTATTAAAACTCCATCCAGCTTTATCTCCTTTTAAAGCAGCAATATTTCCACTAACTAAGAAGTTGAGCGAACCAGCAATGGAATTATATCATAAATTAGCAAAGAAGTTTATGATTGACTATGATGAGTCTGGTAGCATAGGAAAAAGATATAGAAGACATGATGAAATAGGTACACCATACTGTATTACATTTGACTATGATTCTTTAGAAGATAATTGTGTAACTATTAGAGATAGAGATACTATGGAGCAAGAAAGAGTTAAAATTGAAGATCTTGAAAGAATAATATTGGATAAAATTGAATTCTAGACTTATAGGGGAGTCATAAATTATTTATAATATTTGACTCTCTTTTCTTTGTCACACTTTATTATGGATTTATTTTTATACATTTGATACAATAGCTTTAGGATATTTTACCCAATAAATCAAAGGGGTGAGTACTATACAATTAAGTGCTAGACAAGAAAAAATTATTGATATAGTCAAAGATAACCAGCCAATAACAAGTGAAGAAATTGCAAAAAAATTGAAACTTACTAGGGCAACACTAAGACCTGATTTAGCAATATTGACTATGTCCGGTATTTTAGATGCTAGACCAAAGGTTGGGTATTTTTATAGTGGAAAAGAGGCGTTTGACTTCTTTTCAGACCAGATTAAAGATATAAAAGTGTCAGACATAAAGTCTGTGCCTATAATCGTTGATGAACAAACGACAGTATACGATGCCATAGTTACTTTATTCCTTGAGGATGTTGGTTCTATATACGTTATATCTGATGGAATGCTAACTGGTGTTGTTTCTAGGAAAGATTTTTTAAAGAGTGCTATAGGGGGTATAGATATAAATAAAATTCCTGTAGGAGTTATAATGACAAGGATGCCTAATATAGCTACTATTACTCCAGAAGAAAGTATTATAGATGCAGCTATTAAGATAATTGAGCATCAGGTAGATAGTATACCTGTTGTTGAAGAAATAAAAGTTGGAAATAAGCAAGGGTTAAAGGTAATAGGCAGGATTTCGAAGACTAATATCGTAAGAGTGTTTGTTGATTTATGCAAAAATGTTTAGGAGGTAGCTTTATGGATAAAAATACTGTAGTATATGTATTATCAGATTCTATAGGCGAAACTGGTGAACAGGTAGCCAAAGCAGCAATAAGTCAATTTAATTCAGGGAAATATGAAACTAGGAGATTTCCATATATAACAGAAGAAGAGCAGATTATAGAAATTTTAGAAGAAGCTAAGGGAGAAAAATGTATTATAGTATTTACTATAGTAATTGATAGGCTTAGAAATTTTATTATAGAAAAATCTAAGGAATATAATATTCAGGCTATAGATTTGATGACTCCTATACTAGATGCACTCAAAGATCTTGTAGGACATGAACCAAAGAGAGAAGCTGGAATAATTAGAAAATTAGATGAAAAGTACTTTAGAAAAGTAGAAGCGGTAGAATTTGCTGTAAAATATGATGATGGAAAAGACACAAGAGGAATAAAAAAAGCAGATATTGTTTTAGTTGGAATATCTAGAACATCTAAAACTCCTCTGAGTATGTATCTAGCACACAAAAACCTAAAAGTAGCTAATGTTCCTCTTGTACCAGAAGTTCCACCTCCAGATGAGTTATTTGAAGTTGAACTTAGTAAGATTATTGGACTGACTGCAAATCCGATTAAGCTTAATGAAATAAGGCAAGAAAGGCTTAAGGCATTAGGATTAAGTAATAATGCTAACTATGCAAGTATGGATAGAATTATAAAAGAACTTGAATACTCTGAAACTATAATGAAGAGATTAGGATGTCCAGTTATTGATGTTTCCAGCAAGGCTGTAGAAGAAACCGCAGGGATTATCTTAGAAATGACAAAAACTAATAATAACAATAATATATAAAATAACAAGAGTATTGTATTTACAATACTCTTGTTATTTTATATATAGAGGATTTCAATAATGTCATGTATATTTTAAATACAATTTAATAAAACTTAATATATTATCTGTAATATAATAGAGGATTATAAATATATTTGTGGTATATATATATTAAATTAATGTATAATAATGTATTTTAGGCTAAAATCTATATATCATAAAGAAGGTGTGTTTTTATGAATATTAGATCAAAAACTGAAGAAATGGAAAAAATTATTTTATCTCAGTATGCTACACTAAGCTCAGTAACAAGGGGTAGGAGATTTGACGAAGAAAAATGTGATATTAGAACCGATTTCCAAAGAGATAGGGATAGAATAATACATTCAAAATCATTTAGGAGACTCAAGCATAAAACTCAAGTATTCATTTCTCCTGAAGGAGATCATTATAGAACGAGATTAACACATACACTAGAAGTAGCACAAATTTCTAGAACAATTGCTAGAGCTTTAAGACTAAATGAGGATTTAACTGAGGCAATAGCCTTAGGACATGATTTAGGACATACTCCTTATGGGCACACTGGAGAGTATGTCCTTAATGATATACATCAAGGCGGCTTTAAACACAATGAACAGAGTCTCAAAGTAGTAGATTTATTAGAAAATACAAATAATAAGCTTGGACTTAATTTAACGTATGAAGTGAGAGATGGGATATTAAATCATACAGGAGATAAAGAACCACTAACTTTGGAGGGAGAAATAATAAAATTTGCAGATAGGATAGCTTATATTAATCACGATATAGATGATTCAATAAGAGCAAAAATTATTTCAGAAGATCATTTGCCAGAGGATTGTATAGAGATTCTAGGTAGGAAGCATAGAGAAAGAATTAATACTATGATTATAGATATAATCAATAATAGCTATAATAAAAATAAGATAATGATGAGTGACGAAGTAAAATATTATACAGATAAATTAAGGGACTTTATGTTTAAAAATGTTTACTTTAACATAAAAGCAAAAAGTGAAGAAAAAAAGGCAAGAAATATTATTAAGCAATTATACTATCATTATTTAGATAATTTTGATGAACTTCCTACTGAGCATAAAGAAATATATGCTAAGCTAAACTTTAGTAATGAAGATATTGTATGTGATTATATTGCTGGAATGACTGATAGATATGTTATTAATCTTTATAGCCGATTATTTATACCAAACCCATGGGATAAATATTAAAAAAAAGAAGGATTATATAGAAATGTGTCGAATATATATAAGTCGTTTTTGAAAACATTTATGTATAAAACTCTAAAATGTATATAAAAAGAAATAATGAGGATGATGTTAGATTTAGTTAAAAATTGACAAAACTAATAGAAAGTCAATTATTAAACTTAAACGGCGTAAAATTTTTAGAAGGAAAATATACTTTTATGCCGAATAGATATATAAAGGTGGTTGCTATGCCTTATCTTTATAATGATGATGTAATAAGAGAAGTTCGCGAGAGTAATAATATTGTGGATGTCATATCACAATATGTCGAACTAAAAAGGGCAGGCTCAAGCTACAAAGGTCTTTGCCCATTTCATAACGAAAAAACTCCATCTTTCGTGGTTTCCCCTAACAAGCAGATGTTTCGTTGCTTTGGCTGTGGTGAAGGCGGAGATGTTATTTCATTTCTTATGAAATATGAAAATATTGATTTTACAAATGCCTTAAAAAACCTAGCTGACAGAGCAAATATTTCTCTTGATGTAACTAAAAGTGAAGCTAACGACGAGCGTAGAAAGCTTAGGGATAGGCTATATGAGTTAAATAGGGATGCTGCATTTTATTACTATAATAATTTGTTAACTAATAAATCAGCATATGACTATATATTACAAAGAGGTATAAACAGAAAAACTATAAAATCATTTGGGCTTGGCTATTCGTTAAATAGTTGGGATGGTCTATTAAACTATTTAAAAAGCAAAAAATATTCCGAAATAGAAATTGAAAAAGCTGGCTTAATTATTAAACAAAAAGATGGAACAAGGTACTACGACAGGTTTAGAAATAGAATAATGTTTCCCATAATTAACACAAAAGGAAAGGTTATAGGCTTTGGTGGTAGAGTCACAGATAATTCACATCCGAAATACCTGAATTCTCCAGACACTCCAGTATTTCTAAAAGGTATGAATTTATATGGACTTAATACTGCAGTTAAACATAGTAGGAACAATAAAATTATTTTAGTAGAAGGGTATATGGATGTTATTTCATTGTATCAAAGTGGCATAAACTATTGTGTTGCTTCACTTGGAACAGCACTAACTCCAAGTCAAGCTCAACTTTTAAAGAGATATAGTAATGAAATCTATGTTTGTTATGATTCAGACAACGCAGGAATTAATGCTACAGATAAAGCAATAGAAATATTAAAAGATGAAGATGCAAATGCGAAAGTGATAATACTTCCTAGTGGTAAAGATCCAGATGAGTATGTCAATAAATTCGGTAAGAATGATTTTGAGTCATTAATAGGTAGCTCACTTAATTACATTGACTTTAAGATATTTTTAAAAAAGAAAAAATATGACTTAAAAACTGTTGATGGTAGAATCGGATTTACTAAAGATATTGCGCATATTCTTAATCAAGAAAATAGTCCTATAGAAATTGATGCTTATATAAATAAGATA
This sequence comes from Brassicibacter mesophilus, assembly GCF_050433385.1. NCBI lineage: Bacteria > Bacillati > Bacillota > Tissierellia > Tissierellales > Thermohalobacteraceae > Brassicibacter > Brassicibacter mesophilus. Next base: position 132,964 of record NZ_JBNPXI010000009.1, on the reverse strand, counting down.
TCCATGGAAACGAGTATCTCTGTAGAGGCGATAAAAGATGAAATTTCTGGCATAGGAGATAAATATAATAGATCGGTTGTAGCAAAGGACAAGTATATAAATACTAATTATAGGTATAATAATAAAGATAAGATTTCTCCTGTTAAATACTTATTAGAGCCTGGACATATGATTGCAGAAAAAAAATTACTAAATTTAATTATAAATAATTATGATATATATTTACAGCTAAGGGAATTATTTAGGCCACATGATTTTTTAAATGACATTTTCAGAGAAATAGCTGATGTTGTTTATACTCTCTATGAGAGTAATACAGTATTAAATAAAGAAGATATAATATCTAGGTTGAGTCAGAAGGATTCAAACATAATTAAGGAAGTTATTGAATCAGATCCCAATATAGATAATGATGATAAAATAAGAATCTCTAAAGATTATATTAAAAGAATAACCTACTACAAATTGAAAATAAAAAAGGATCAGATAAAGGATGAATTGAAATTGATTGAATCAAAAAAAGAAAAAGCTAAAGGAGATGTTGAAAAATTCAAGGAGCTATGTTCAGAAATAATAAAAATAGACAAAGAGTTGAAATTACATCAATAGTTTTTGCTGAAGGGAGGGGATAAAAATGAGTAGTTTAGATAAAGGAAAAGAAACGAGTTTGCATATAATAAAGGGTTTGATTGAAAAAGGCAAAAAGCAAGGTATGCTCTCATATAAAGAAATCATGGATACACTAGAAGAGATTGATATGGACACAGATCAAATAGATGAGGTATATCAGAACCTAGAAGATATGGGCATTGACATTGTTGGAGATAAAGATGATGATATACTTATCGACAAAGATGATGAAGATGATGTAATTGATATAGAAAAAGAGGATCTATCAGTTCCCAAGGGCATTAGTGTAGACGATCCAGTTAGAATGTATCTTAAGGAAATTGGTAAAGTTCCATTGTTAAATGCTGAAGAAGAGAATGAACTTGCTAAAAGAATGGAACAAGGTGATGAAGAAGCTAAAAGAAGGCTTGCTGAAGCAAATCTTAGATTGGTAGTAAGTATAGCAAAGAGATATGTTGGTAGAGGAATGCTTTTTCTTGACCTGATACAAGAAGGTAATTTAGGACTTATCAAAGCTGTGGAAAAATTCGACTATAGGAAGGGTTTTAAGTTTAGTACTTATGCAACTTGGTGGATTCGACAAGCTATAACTAGAGCTATTGCCGATCAAGCAAGAACTATTAGAATACCTGTGCATATGGTTGAAACTATTAATAAATTGATAAGAGTATCGAGACAGCTTTTACAAGATTTAGGTAGAGAGCCTACTCCAGAAGAAATAGCCAATGAAATGAATCTTGAAGAAGAAAAAGTTAGAGAGATTCTCAAGATTGCTCAAGAACCAGTTTCTTTAGAAACTCCGATAGGAGAAGAAGAAGACAGTCATCTTGGAGACTTTATACCAGATGATGATGCACAAGCTCCTGCAGAAGCTGCTACATTTACACTTTTAAAGGAACAGCTTATGGAAGTTCTTGATACATTAACCCCTCGTGAGCAAAAGGTGCTGCGATTGAGATTTGGTTTAGATGATGGAAGAGCTAGGACTCTTGAAGAAGTAGGTAAAGAATTTGATGTTACAAGAGAAAGAATTAGACAGATTGAAGCAAAAGCTCTAAGAAAGCTTAGACATCCTAGCAGGAGTAAAAAACTTAAAGACTTTTTAGAATAATGATTTTCTTATAATAAACGAACATAAAACTAAGATTCGCCTCGGCGAATCTTTAGTTTTAATCAAAAAGGAGTGGAAAAATGAATACATTTTTATTTGATTTGGATGGGACATTACTTCCTCTTGATTTAGAAGAATTTATGGCCGCATATTTTAAAGAGTTATGTAAAAAGTTTTCTTCATATTTTGATATTAGAACTTTTCCTAAAGTAGTACTTGCCTCAACTGAATACATGGTAACTAATCAAGAAAAACATAAAACTAATAAAGAATGCTTCTTTGAAGATTTTCAGAAGAGAATAGATAGAAATGTTGAAGATCTAATGCCTCTTTTTGATGAATTTTATAGTCTGGAATTTAACAATATAATTAATGTCGCAAAACCTGACCCGCTTGTAAAAAAAATCATAGATGTGTTGAAAGAAAAAGGATATAGACTAGTAATTGCAACAAATCCACTGTTCCCTAAGGATGCAATTTTTCATAGAATAAGGTGGGCAGGATTGGATATAGACGATTTTGAACTAATAACATCATATGAAAATATGCATTCATGCAAGCCAAATCTGGATTATTATAAAGAAATATTAAGTATAATAAATAAAAATGCTAAAGAGGTTATGATGGTTGGTAATGATGTGCAAGAGGATATAGTTTCTAAGGAGCTTGGAATTAGAACCTTTTTAATTAAAGACTATCTTATAGACAGAAAGCATCCGTACTATGAGCCAGATTTTAAAGGAAGCTTGGATGATTTATATTGCTTTGTTAACGAATTACCTAGCGTGTAATATATTGATATACAAATGTAAAAGGAGATAGATTATGAGACTAACACCAAGATTACAGGTGATTGCAGATTACGTTAAGAAAAACTCAATAGTAGCTGACATAGGTACTGACCATGGATATATACCTGTTTATCTAATCGAAACTGATATATGTGATAGAGTAATAGCTACTGATATAAACAAAGGACCACTAGAGAATGCCGAATCTTATATTAAGAAAAAAGGGTTCGATAATAATATTGATACTAGATTAGGTGACGGACTTTGTCCTATAAAACCTAATGAGGTCGATACATTAATAATTGCTGGTATGGGTGGACTATTAATGATAGAGATACTAGAGAAATCGAAGGATGTAGCTAAATCAACTCATAATTTTATACTTCAGCCTATGGTAGCATCTGATGAACTAAGAAGATATCTTTGTAATAATGGATATAGAATTGTTGACGAAAAGTTAGCAAAGGAAAGTGACAAAATATACGAAATAATATATGCTAAACATGGAAAAGAGAATATAGAAAAAGATGTTTATTTTGAAATTGGGAAAAAATTAATTGAAAACAAAGACCAGTACTTATCTGAGTTTATAAGGCGTAAAATAGATAAGCTTGAAAAAATTTTAAGCAACTTAGAAGATAAAGACTCTGCAAATGGAAAGGAGAGATATGAAGATATAAAAATTAAATATAATGATCTTCAGGAGGTGTATAACTCTATATGCTAACAAATGATATAATAGACATTATGAATAAACTAGCACCGAATTATTTGGTAGATAGAAGTTGGGATAACTCAGGGCTTCAACTGGGAAGTCTTGAAAAGAAGATTAAGAATATCATCATTTCTCTTGATATTACTCCTAAATTAATCTTAGAAGCAATTAATAAAAAAATAGACATGATAATTACACATCATCCATTTTTTTTCAATCCTGTAAATGTAATAACACCAGATAATACTAAAGGGAAAATGATTTATGATATAATTAAAAATGACATAGTTGTTTTTTCAGCGCATACTAATTTAGATGCTTGTACTAACAGTATAAGTCATATATTAGCTGAAAAATTAGATTTAATTGATCTAACAGTTTTGTCTGAAATGTACACAGAAAAATTATACAAGATTGTTGTTTTCGTTCCTCAAAGTCATAAAGAAATAGTGAGAGATTCAATGACCCAATATGGTGCTGGACATATCGGAAACTATAGTCATTGTACTTTTAATGTTAAGGGAATGGGAACTTTTATGCCTAAAGAGGGAACCAACCCCTATATCGGTATAGCTAATAGTATTGAATTGGTAGAAGAAGATAGAATTGAGACAATTGTATCAGAGCGAAATATAAAAGAAGTTATTAAAGCTATGCTTTCTGCTCATCCATATGAGGAAGTTGCTTATGATATTTATCCATTGCAAAATGAGGGATATAAATATGGATATGGCAGAATAGGATATTTAAAAGAGGCACTAACCTTAGAAGAGCTTGCATCAATAACTAAAGAGAAATTCGAATGTGATAGCATAAGATTATATGGTAATAAGCAAAAAAGCATTAAGAAAGTTGCAATTTGTAGTGGGAGTGGAAGTGATTTTATAAAAGAAGCATACGAGAATAATGCTGATGTATTTATAACAGGAGATGTCAAATATCACGATGCTCAACTTGCATTAGAACTGGGCATACCTATAATTGATGCGAATCATTATGATACTGAGAAAATGATTTTACCATATTTAAAGAGTTATTTAGAAAGCTATCTTGGAGATAAAGTTGATGTACTTATCTTTCATGAAAGTGCAGCACCTTTTTTAACTATATAAGCCTGATTTATTTTATTTTAGAATCTTAAGGAGGTAGTGGGATGGGTCAGCTTGAACTATTATGGCACTTACAGAATCATGACAGAAAGTTAAACAGCTTGAAGTCGAAGCTTAGACAAGTTGAAAAAGGAGAAAAATTAGATGATCTACAGATAAAACTAAAGGGAATAGAATATGATATAACAAACAAAAAGACACAACGTGAAGTGAATGAGGTTAAAGTTCAAAGATATAATAATAAGCTGGAACAGTTAAGCTTTAATTTAAAGGAAATTGAAGATAAGCTTTATAGTGGAGATGTTAAGGATGTTAGACAGCTTACATATATGAATAAGGAAGCTCAAGAAATAAAAAAAGAGATTTTGAAGCTAGAAAAAGATACAATTAGTCTTATGGAAGATATTGAAACTCTGGATAAAGAATTAAAAGATATAATGCAGATTTTTCAAACCCTAGAGAATGAATTAAATAATGAAAAAAAACATAACTTGATTAAAGTCAAAAAACTTAGAACATATATTGAAAATGAAAATAAAACTATAGAAAAGATTTTGTCTAGAATTGAAAATGAGTTAAAGCAAAAGTACAGATTATTAAAAGAAAAAAAAGGGAAAGCTATTGTAGAAGTTTCAGAAGATAAATGCACTGGATGCCATATGAACATACCCCTATCCATCTTAAATAGTTTAAAAAATACAGAAATAATTACTTATTGTGATAATTGTGGGAGAATGTTATACCTTAATAAAAATATTAATGAAGCATAGGCTGAATAACATACAATTGTTTTAATTTTACAAGTAATCCAATATATACAATTGACATAATTATTAATAGTATGCTATAGTATATTACATCGCTATGAAAAAGGAATATGCGAGTAAATCAGATGATCGCATGCGTCAGCATGAGGAAAGTCCGAGCTCCATAGGGCAGGGTGCTGGGTAATACCCAGTGGGGGTGACCCCAAGGAAAGTGCAACAGAGATAGACCGCCTAACTTTTGTTAGGTAAGGGTGGAAAGGTGAGGTAAGAGCTCACCAGCAACTAGGCGACTAGTTGGCTCTGTAAACCCCATCTGGAGCAAGACCAAGTAGGGACTAAAAAAAGCGGCTGCCCGCTGCTGTCCCGTAGGTAGGTCGCTGGAGCCTATTGGCAACAATAGGCCTAGATAGATGATTGTCAGATACAGAACTCGGCTTATAGATTTCACTCGCAATATTTATTATGGAAACCCAGTATTTTACTGGGTTTTCTCCATTTTTTGAACAAATATATATTGGCTTATTGTCGGGTGTGAAAAACCGAGTTATGTAATTTTGGTTCAATGTATCCCTAAATGTCCGAAACACTTATTGAGTCAATTATATCTAAGTAAAAAATAATATTCAATGTTAAGTTTTTTCAATATAGTTATGTTGAGAACTCTATTGAGTAGATTTAACATACAGTTCAATAGAGTTCTATTGAGAACACTATTAAGCAATAATTAATTTTGTTACCAAGAGAACATTTTAAAATATGAAAATGATCTAATTTTTAATAGAACTAAAGCAAAAAAATAAAGCCCACAGTCGGGGCTTTAACCTATTAACATTGCTATATCATCTAGATCTTTAGGAATAAGATGAGTATAAACTCTTAAACTTCTTATATCTTTATGTCCTGTATATTGAGCGATTTTTTCAAGGGGAACATCTTTTTTAACTAATAAAGTAATAAAACTATGTCTAAAGGTATGTGCTGTAATCTTAAAATCCTTTTGTTCTTGAAGTCCTGATTTGCTTACATACTTATTTATCAAATCATTAAAAGCATCTTTCTTTATATTAAATACATTACCTGTAAAACCTTTTGTAACAAGTTTATGATCAATCAAGGCTTGTTTCAAAGTAGGGGATAAAGGTATAGTAGAAAAGTTTTTAGTTTTTTGATGCTTAATTAGTATTGTATTCTTATCAAAGTTAATATCTTCCCATGTTAATGCTAATACACTGCTTCTTCTACAACCTGTAGCTCTCAATAATTCCAAAATCGCTATATCTCTTATTCTATTTTCAGTTCGATCTGTTTTGGCTGTATATATAATTTTCTTTATTTCATAATCTTCTAAGAATCTTGGAAGATTCATTGTCTCACTTCCATCAAAATCCATATGTCTAGCTCTTGTAAATTTAAAGTCCTTTACAAAATTCTTATCTATTAACTCATAATACTCCAAAAAATCATAAAATACTTTAAGGCTATCATACTTTCTATCCACAGTAGCTTTTTTATATTCTTGATTTTTAAGTTTATCGCATAAAAAGTTTCTGTAAGATATAATGTGTATCTTTTTTATTGTGTCTATATATACAATACTAGGAAAGTTTGTTTTCAAATATCTTTGAAAAATCTTTATATCGCTGGTATATGCTTTAATAGTTGAAGAAGCAGTTGATTTTATATATAAATAATTAGGAAATTCATTAATAGCTTGATTTATAGTTATTCTGTTTTCCATCATATATCACTCCTTGACCTTTGTAGGTATATGATGACAGATCCACTATGAACATAATTCCATTAAAACAGAATTATGAAATGTAGGAATTTATGTCTGAAGTGTATTTATATAACTAAAGAGTGATGCATATCATGATGGTGATACAACATTTATTTTTAAACTAAAAAACGAGAGGAGGAAAGACTATGAAAAACATAGAGGTAGTAACAGGATTCATAGATGAGAGTGGTCAATGTAGGTATTATAATAATTTGATAAGGTTAGGTTTTTCAGAAGATGAGATATTCGAGTATATTGATTTAAGGGTAGCCTTTGGAGGGATAATTTATAAGGGGTTAGTTGAACCTTGTATTAATGAAGAAGGATGGGTAGAGCCAAAAAATAAAGTATTATGGAAACAATATCGCCAGCTTGGATCATTTAAAGATTTAGACAATCAAACAGCATTAAGTATGGCAACAGTTGAAGGGTTATATCGAATGTTATTATTTTTAGATAAATCTAAGTGGACAGATAATGAAAACACAAAAATTATCATTTATGGTGATAACGAAAGAGTTATTAGATCATTAAATAATAAACAAGGCAAATACGAGAAATTAGAAAACCTGATAAGTAAATTTAATGACATAAATCTTAGATGGAAAGAAAGGTCTTTTAATGGTAGAGCAAATAGTCTAGCTAGGAAAGGAAATTCAATCAATGATATTATTTTTACCGAAGAATTAATGAATAAGATAGAAGAAAAGTTCAATTTTCAACAAAAGAAGGTTGTTAGTCTTGATAAAGAATTGCAAATAAAAAATGAATTAATCAAATCAAAGACAGGTAAAACAGATTCGGATAAAAAAATTGAAGTTCTGAGAGAACTTAATAAATCTAGTCGAGAAAATCTATTAGAGAAAGGGAAAGAGATTAACTTATTGGAAGGTAAGAATTATAAATTAACCAAACTTATTAATGAGAAGGAAAAAGAAATTAAAGAATTAAAAGAGCTTTTGAACCAAAAAGAATTTGATATTAATACAATAGAAACAGCAACTAAAAATAGAATTCGTTTAGAAGAACAGAAGGTTCATGATAAACTGCATAGAGAAAAGAATTATCCAGTGCCTAAATTTGAAGCTGATCCCGATTTTGAAAATGTAGATATAGAATAATTGTTTGAAATGCTTAAAAACTTGTCTTAAATGTAGTCCCTAATAATTATATCAAGGCAAAAGGTGCATATATTAATTATATAATGTTTATATAAAAACAATAAAAATATGAAAGGAGTGAAAAATTTATGAATAGAAAAGTTACTATTATAATAATTACATTGATATTTTCGTTATTACTAAGTTTAAATGTCTATGCTGATAGTAATACATCTAAAATAGACTATAAAGGATATTACTTTACTGAAGAAGTTTCGGAGGCTACTAAAACAAAGCTTCTTAATGTAATAGATGATATTATAGCTAAAAAAGCTGAATTATATCTTTTAGAAAAGGAAGCACAAGACATCAAAGCTAAAGCAGATAAATATGTAGATGAGGACAAAAATCAAGAGGCTAATGAATTATATAGTCAATACAATTATATCAATAAAGAAAAGATTTATCCTTTAAAGTGGGAAATAGAAGATTTATCAAATTTAGATGATCATTCGTTTGTAATGTATGTAGAAAGTGTAGACCAAGAAAAAGAGCAAGAAGAAATATTGAAGATAATAAAGAACTTAACAGATAACACCAATAGAATCTTAGCTGAAGCCAAGGAAATCAATAATGAGATTAAATCCAATAATGACACATCTAACATTCATATGAATACCAGTATTTCTGAAAAAAGAGAGCAATACATACAAAACTGTATTAACTTCTATAACATGGAAGAGATCCCTTTAGAGGCTTTTACAAGAGATATAGTTATTGGTTATAATACAATATTTGAATTAGAAGAACAGCTTACTCAATTAAGCAATAACTTATTTATTCAATTTAATGATCCAGCAGAATTCTATGGAGAATATCTTAAAAATGAAGAAATTCAAACTATACTAGCAAAAATTAAAGCAATCAATGAAACACCAGCAATAAAGGATTTTAAATCAAAATATAACAATTTAAATTATAATTTCTATGCCATACCATATATAGTTAATGGATTGTTATAAGATAAAAGAGCTTCACTCCTAGGGGTTAGGAGGAGGCTCTTTTTAGTATTGTCGTATTTTGTTGATAGAATTAATACACTTTGATTAATCTTTCTTCCAGATCAGCTTTAATATCTTCAATAACCTTTAATGTAACGGTCTCTAAGGAAGTTTGATTGTATTTTTTAACTTCATAATTTAAGAAGTCTTTAGAAGAATAAGGTCCAATTTTAATTTTTTCTATTTGATCATTTAAAAGTTCCTTTTTTTTAGATATCTTTTTTAATTCATTATTTAGTAATGCTTTTTCTTTTTCAATGGATGACATTGTATTTTTTAATTCCATTATCATTTTTTTATATTCTTTTGGTCTCTCGGTTTCAAAATCGTTTATTTGAGACTCTATTTTATAGTATTCATCGTCTAGTGTTTTAATCTTAGATTCTAGGGACTTATAATCAGCATTTATATTATTGAGTTTTTCTTCCTTGAGTTTAATGCTGTTATGCTTTCGATGCAAAAATCTATTAATTTTATTAATAGCCTGCTTTATTGCCTTTTGATATTCAGACTTGCTAACTTTTGACGAACCATTAATATAGTCATTAATAGTTGATAAACTTTCTTTCCTATTCAGATCTCTTTTATATAATGGATACAGCTCTTCTTTCGTCAAATAGATATTAGTATATCTTGCTTCAAAGCCAGCTTCTATACATCTTTTAATCAAAATATCTCTTCGTTGTTTACTTTTCTTTATTGTGTATCCATGTATATTTAGAAGTGATTCTAATAAATCAAGGCTCAAAGAAAAATAAAAACCTAGATTGATAAATAGTTTCTTTTCAAATCGTTTTTCAAGACCATTAATATAATCATAATATGACTGTTTGGTTATATCATATTTCATAAGGTGATTTAGTAGGGTTTGCTTTTCTTCTTCATTTGGTTCAATTAAAGGTTCGAAAATGATTAATTCTTCTGAATTTATAAGTGATTCTATTTCATCTATATCGAGTTCTAATAAAATGTTCTTATCTGGAATATCAACAGAAATAGGAGTTACTATATATTTAATTCTGTAATTAATCAATTCTTTTATTTTTTTTCGATGATTTTCCCAGTTTTCTAGGTCTGAGAATAATTGATAATACTCTTCTACTTCATCCAATAATTGCTTTTTATATTTATCTAATAATGATTTAGGTTTAGGGCTTCCATCGCCTTTAAGTAAGGAGTTATACAACTTATCTGTAATATCAATTTCTTGTTTAATTCCTTTAGATTCATATTGGATAACAACTCTATTTTTAAGTTCGCCATCAGTATTCCTTATAGATCCATTAGCAATAATAGCCTTCTTGTAATTTTCGTTGTTATATAGTTCTTTAGATTGGTAGTATTCTAGCCAATCATCACAAAATGATTTTACAGATCTTTCATACTCTTGATTTGGGTTATTTAAATGGTTATATTCAGTTTCTTTTACCGAAGTTCTACATTTATGTATCCAGTCTGATAATTTAAGGACATTATATTGAGAAATATCGTCTTTAAAAATATTTTTCATAGCAATTGCCTCCTGAAATTACAAAATAATAATTCTATTATAACAGAATGGGTTATGAGTAACAATTAGCTATCATAAATTATTCTGTTTTAATGGAATTGCTAACCATTATGACATGTCATCATTAGATTATCAAAATAAAAGGAGGCAGTTTAAATGAGTATTTTAGAAAATAAAAAGTTCATTAAAAAACTAAATAAGATTGATCAAGGAATTGACTTTGAAAAGATACTCAATTCCATTATTGAAAGGGTAGGTTTAGAAGAACAGGAAGTAGAATCTTTTAATTTTGATATTCAATACCCTATGGAAGATGAGCTAGGATTTATGTTTGTTTATAATGTCAATATTGTCTTTAAATCAGGAATAGAGGTAGTTGAGGGAATAGATTATGAAGTTCCTATGGTAGTATATGAGAATTATGAATTTCGTAGCCTTAAAATAATTAATAGGTCAATTCAAAGAGAACAAAGTGATGAAAGGCTGACACATTTAAAATATATCAGGGGAAATTTCGAGAAACTATATAGGATATATGAAGATTTTAGAGATGAAGTAAATGATATTTTATTTGAGAAGCTTGAAAAGCTATATAAAGAATTTGGAGTTGATATTGATAAAAAAATATGTAATTAATATAAAGTTTAATATAGTTCTGTTGAGAACATTGTCAAATATTATGTTAAAAAATATATTAAATTAGTTATTAAACCAATAGCTAGTGCATTATAATACAACATAATTAAAGATAATAGTGAGCAAATTCAAAAAGGAGTAGAGTAGCTTTCGTGGATTTCCTAGAAAGGGGTTACTTTCAACAATATAAAACAGGATAAGAATTTAAATGGAAATAATTCAATAGATCGGATCTTAAACTGTTTAGAAGTTGTTGAGTAACAGAAATCAGAAGGTGAATACTCCTTTTTTCGTGAGATTAATTATAAATACTAAAAATAAGGAGTGATGTTGTTATGGTTAAAACAATTGCAATTAATGAAAACGAGGTAAGAGAAATATTTAATGATGAAACTTGGGATGCATTAGATAATGTAGATTTTAGAAATACATCAGTTATCTTCGATACATTTGGACAAACTTTAAATAGTGATGTGATTGAGTTTGAAGTGGATGTTGATGAAAAGGACGAATTGACTGATATTAAATTAAAAAATATGATATTAGAAGATTTAAGAGATCTACATATAAATCTAAGCATGTAAAATAAAAACAGACTAAATTTTTAGTCTGTTTTTATTTTTTTATTAAACAAAATTTCGATAAAACATTATTAAATTTTCTTTAAAAAATATGTTGAATTAGTTATTAAATCAATAGTAAGTGCATTATAATACAACATAATTAAAGATAATAGTGAGCAAATTCAAAAAGGAGTAGAGTAGCTTTCGTGGATTTCCTAGAAAGGGGTTACTTTCAACAATATAAAACAGGATAAGAATTTAAAAGGTAATAATTCAATAGATCGGACCTTAACTGTTTAGGTAGTTGTTGAGTAACAGAAATCAGAAGGTGAATACTCCTTTTTTCGTGAGATTAATTATAAATAACTAAAAAATAAGGAGTGATTATTGTTATGAATACAATTGAAATTAATGAAAACAAAAATAGTAGTATGGTGGTTTATCCGAAAGAATTATTAGAACAAATAAATTATAGCTTTAAATTAGAAGAAATACCATTTGTTCTTATTAATAAAGATTTGATTTTAAAAAACTTTGAATTAGGAGGAAGAATTGATATTAGTTTTAATAATCTTTATGAGAACATAGAGGAATTAAAAGAAAAGTTTTTAAAACAACTTGATATTAATTTTATGAAAGAAGCTCTTGATATAATTAAACGAGATAAGAAGGATGAATTGGAAAAAATAAAATCTTTACTAGGAAGTTTATACTTTATATTTAGAGGTGAAGGAGCCTATGAATTATATAACAAATTATTTAATGAAGAAGTTTTGGAATTTATAGATAAATACATTACTGAATTATATGATTATCTTCCTGAGAAATATCAAACAAAAGAAAGAAGAATAAAGATGATAAAAGCTTTCAATAAAGATGCAGAAGAGAAAAGGCATTTATTCTATGGAGATAAACATAAAGTAAGGACTATCTTAAAAGAAAATTTAAATTATCTAAAGTATTTTTCTAATATTTATATTGACAAAACATTATTTGAGGGCATTCTTAAGACAAAAGAGGATAAACAAAAAGTAGTAACAATTTTAGAAGAATTAGGAGTTTGTGATGGTATCATCAAGCAGGTGAAATATTTAAAATATAAGTAATTATTAAAACAAGAACCTTTATATAAAAGTTCTTGTTTTTTTGTTGTCATTGAACTCTTCTCTTATTTTATAATATACAGTTCTATTGAGAACATTATTAAATATTGTGTTAAAAAATATGTTGGAATCGTTATTAAATCAATAGCAAGTGCATTATAATACAACATAATTAAAGAGAACTGGAGAAGATTTAAAAGGGGTATAGTAACTTTCGTGAATTTCCAAGAAAGGCTTACTATTATAAACATTCAAACAGGTTAAGAATTTTAAAGGAAGAAAATTTGAGATCGGGAACTTAAACTGTTGAGGATGTTATATAGTAAGAGAAATTAGAAAGCGAATACTCCTATTTTTACATGAGATTAATTATAAAAATACTAAAAATAAGGAGTGATGTATTGTGAAAAACAATAAAAATTTAATTGAAAACCTAGGATTTGAAATTAAAGAGCTTAAAAGGGAATTAGAAGAAAATAAAGAGGATAGTGAAAGAATACTATTAGATATTTACGTGAAGGAAGAAGCAGTAAAAAAACTTTTGAGAGGTAAGTCAGCTAGGATCTCTGGAAAACTGAAGAAAGCTGATAAAAAAGAGATTCTTAGATATGAGATATTAAAACATGTGATGGAAAATATAGATAGCATAAGTGAAGAGGATGAAGTAAAGTATAAGAACATCTTTTTAGAAGCGGAAAGAGAAGTAGGTATTGCTAACAATACTGGATGTATAACTGTTTCAAGTAAGACATTGGAATTTCTTGGAGATAGATTTATTTCATTTGAAATGAAAGTTAACCTATTAGGATATGATTACTCCATTTATGGATTAGAGAGACTCTTAAAAGATATGAAGGAAAATAGATTAAAAGAATATATTATATATACCTTTTACGGTCACGATATATATTTCTTCTATAGCTTAAATAAAGAAGATTATAACAAAATTAAAGAAAACTACAAAGATTATTTAAGAACTCTTAAAAAATTGAAAAGAAAAGCTTGTTAGCAGAATGCTCCCAAATCGGGAGCTTCTTTAGTTGAATATATTATATAGCTATGCATAGCATATAATGTTCAAATGATGACATTAAAGAAAGGAGAGGTTGAATATGGAAAGATTATATGCATGGGCTATTATAGATTGGAAAACAGGAATAATAGAAAAAGGATCAACTACAAATAGTTGGGAAGTTGTTAAAGAGAACTGTTTTGGAATAAAGGGAAGCAGATACAGAAAGTTTAATAATTTACAAGAGGCTGAGGATTGGTTAGAAAATCCTATAATAAAGGGTAGATTTAACTACTATGCTATTTACTCCCCGATTTTTAAAGAAGTAATCCAAGGGGATTATCCTAGATTAATTGATATTCAAAATGCACATAAAGAAGAACATTTAGAAGATCAATTAAAGTATAAAGGATTTGATAACAAAGAAGAAGCTCAGAGCTGGTTAGAGACTATGATGAATAACACTGCCTAATACATTCTGTTTTAATGGAATTAATCCTATATATTCTAATATAAAATAAACCTGTATATCTATGTATTTTAATAGATATACAGGTTTTCTCAATTTGAAACAAGATAAAACTTATTAGTTCATTGATATTTGAATAATTAGTTTAAGAAAAAATATAATTTAAGACAATAAAAATTTACAGAAAAATACCTAGACTTCGGGAAAAAGTCTAGGCATAAATAATAGGAGTTAAAAATAAATGTTTTTACTATTATACAAATAACTAAGGTGATTATTCAAAAAAAGTGTTTTGTTAGACACTTTATGTTGTTTTATAAGGTTTTATTCAATGACTCCTATTTAGATTTTGAAAATCAAAAGTATGAAAGGGGGTCATTTTTTATGAATAAATACAAGATAGAAAAAAGAGACAATCATTATCACATTTATTTTATAGATAAAAGAAGTTGGGCTACTACAAAAGCATATACATTCTTTGAAAATTATTCAGATTTTGGTTTTGGTTCAAAAGAGGATTTTATTTATGCTTATGTTAAAAGACAGTTAGATAAGCAACAAAAAGAAAGAATTGAGGGTTTAATTGCTCATGAAAATAAGATTGAAGGTTATAAAACTAAATTACTTAATGATAAGAAGATGGAGATAAGAAATCATATTAAAGAAAAGCATGGGAATTTATTATATGCCGAAAGAGAAAGACTTGTTGAAAGAGCAATTACAAATATAAGTGAAAGAGCAATAAAATGGAGATTTCTGAAAGATCTTAATGAAAAGGAAATAAAGTCGCTTAAAAGAAAGTTACTATTAAAAAAGAAAGATATAAAAGCCATTATCGAAAAGATTGAAATTGATGAATCATTTGAGACTGTAAAAGAGGTATATTCTTACTTCTCTGCGATTATTGATCCTATGGATTATCTAGATTTAAAAATTGATTGGGGTGAATGTCCCATAATTGCTGGTAATACAGCAATTTTAGTAATTTATGATGATAAATATAAAATAATGAGTTCAAATCTAAAGAAAGAAGAAGGCATAGCATTTGATTTATTAGATTTATTTCAGCTATACAATATAGATATGTATAAAATTATTGAGATGAAGGGGTTAAAGGTTAAGGAATACGAAAAGATTAAGCAAGGACAAGTTCTATTAGATTTAGAGAAAAATAGATTGCTAGATGTAAAAAAGAAAATGAACAATAAGAGAGTATTAAATCAATACCCTAAATTATATAAGTATTTAAAAACAATATGGAGTGTTTATAACAAAGTATTAGATGAAGGATTAAAGAATATTAACCATTTTGATAAGGATGGTAGAGCTGTATTCTTTGCTTCTAGAAGGCATTTATCTAAGATTTTACTAGATGAAGATAATTTAAAAATTAGTGATCGAAAAGTAGGTGATAAGATTAATATACTTTGTGCAGTAGGATTATTAAAAAAAGTTTTTATAGAAGAAATTCCAGTAGAGCTTCATCCAGATAGAAACGAAAAGACTAAGAGAACAAGAATCTACAAGCCTGAGATGAATGATTGTAACTATTTTATTATTCCTGAAACAATTGATCTTAAAGATGCTGAAGCGATTGTTATTAAGTTTATAGAAAATTCGATTAATCAAAGCAATTTCACATATAGAAACATAGCAAGTGTTTTAGGTAGAGAAGTAGCAGATTCAATATTTCAGAAAACATATAAAAAAGCAAAGAAGAATATTCAGGAAGAAGAAACTATAGAAGATTATAAGGATGAAGATATTAATGAAACACTTATGGATGATAATGATGGATTTAGAATAATTGACGAGAGTGATCCAGCATGGGATGAGGTCTGTAATTTGTGGAAAAAAGATTTTTTGTAAAAAATTTTTAGAAATAAAGAACTATTATAATTCTTCGTAATTAAGTTATAGAGAGGATAAGAGAAAATCTTAATCTTAAAAAGATGTCCCAATATAACCTAAAAGAATATAGTAATGTAGATGATGATAAGAATTATTTTAAAGAAGATGATGATATTTTTAGATTTTAAAATATAAAAGAATAGTAATGCAAGAACTACATTACACGGTTAGCAATTAAAATATATTATTTCTTGTTGAGATGATAAAAGCTAACCTGTTTCACTATAATCAAAAACATTAGGACAACTATTTCTAAGAACTTTATAAACCTATTTGTTGTTAAAAAAGTATAAAGTAAATAATATTTAAACAAAGCCACGGAGCGGCCGAAGACTTATTTTTATAGTATAGATTAATATTAAGCCCATACAAGCTTTGAATATGAGGAACTATACATTCGATTACTCGATATAACATAGCCTCTTAAAAAGCAAATATGGGCTTATAAAGCTTAAATATTATTCTGTTTAAATGGAATTTATAACATATATGACATGTCAGTATGATTACATCAACTAATGAAAGGAAGATGTAATCATGCAATACATGGGTTCAAAGAAAAAATTATTAAGTTTTATTGAAGAGGTTATAGAAAAAGAAACTACAATAAAAGATAAAGTAGTATGCGATCTGTTTTCAGGAACAGGAGCAGTTGCAGAGTTCTTTAAAGATAAAGGTGCTAAAGAGATAATAACTAATGATCTACAATATTATAGTTATATAAGAACTGTTGCCTTGTTAGCAAATGAAGAAGAACTTAAATTCAAATATTTTATTGATAAATATAATATTAACCCTAAAAATAGATTTGAGGAAATAGAAAAATTAATAAACGACTTAAAACCTAAGAAAGGATTTATAACTAAAAATTATTCTCCTGAGAGTATAAATCATTGTGAATATGAAAGAAGCTATTTTACAATTGAAAATTCTATGAGAATAGATACCGTGAAAGAATACTTATATTCTATAAAGGATGAACTGAAGCATAAAGAATTTTGTTATTTAGTAGCTAGTTTAGTGGAATCAGCTGATAGAGTAGCTAATCATACAGGTGTATATACTGCTTATTTAAAAAAGTTTCAAAAAACAGCTTTAAAACCATTTAAATATAAATTATTAGAAGTAAATAAAAAAAATTCCTTACATAAGGCATTTAATAATGATTGTAATAAAGTCATTAAGAATATACAACCTGATATATTATATTTGGACCCTCCATATAATACTAGGCAATATGCATCTGATTATCATATTTTAGAGACTATAGCAACTAACTATAATGGGGAGCTTACAGGTAAGACAGGAAGACCAGATTGGAGCAACAAAAGATCGAGCTTTTCTTCTAAAAGAGAAGTAAAAGAAGCATTTAAAACACTTATAAAAAGTAATCAAGCCAAGAATGTTTTTCTTTCATATAATGATGAAGGAATACTGTCTCATACAGAGATTATAGATATTTTTAATAGTAATAATTATCAAGTAGAACTACATAAACAAGAATATAAACGATATAAGAGTAATAATCATAAACAAAAAAGAGATAAAGTATATGAATATCTTTTCTCTGCTAAAAAAATAGTTTCCTAACAATTAACTCCTAGACTTCTAGGAGTTTTGTTATTAGACCAGATAAAATCAAATTTGTATTATATGCACGATATTTCTGCATAACATATAATGTTCCAATAAAAACAATATAAAAAGTTGTAATTAGACATTAAATGCATAATATGAAAGGAGAGTGAAATTGCTTATGTCAAATAATAAAGAATCCAAAAATCAATCCAAAAGAATTATAGTCACAGTAATTATTCTACTTCTATTACTTATTGTTTCAGTTTTAGTTTTGTCTTCAACAGGATATATAAATTCACAAAGAAATGATAAAAATCAAGAGGAACAAGTTAAAAAAGATCTGGATAAGTATAAGTTGAAATTAACGGGTGATACTGATGGAATTATAGAAGGGGAACTGGATTTATCAAACGTAAAAGAAATTAAATTAGATTTGCAAGCAAAAACAAATGCTTCTTATGTTAATCACAAGGTAAGCAATTCCTGTGAATTTGAAAATGGTAAAGCTAAAGGTAATTATTTTATACAAAATAGTCCAGAAAATAAGGTTTTAATGCAAGTGGAAATTGAACATGATGATTTGGGAATCATTTATAAGTCTCCTGTAATTAAGCCTAATCAAGGTATTGAAAGTATTAAATTCGACAAAGAATTAGAAAAAGGGCTACATAAAGTAACTACTCATGTTAAATTTTATGACATGTCTTCTCTTTTACAGGTAGGCAAAACTGAGTATGAAAGTGTGAAAATTTTAATCAAAAATTAAAGAAAGGAGAGTGTTTTTTTTATGAAAACAAATTTTAAGTCATTAATAAGCATATTAATAATTTTAGTATTATCATCAAATGGGGTAGTATTTGCAGAAACAGGTGATGTAGCTGTAAATGGAGATATTCAAGCTACAGTATTAAATGTAACTGTTCCAATATCAACAGGATTTGTTATTGATCCGAATGGTGCTACCGCTGAAGAGAGATTTATAGCACCAGATTTTACGGTTTCTAGTGGAACAAATGCCCCTTTAAAAGTCTCTGTTAGCAGTTTAGAGCAAGCACTTGATACACAATATTCTTTCACTGATGTATTACCTACAAATTTTACTGATGAAGAATGGGAAAAATTAGGAATAACAGATTCTTCTGCATATTTAGCATTAGCTTTAAAAGCAAAAGATAATACAGAATGGAGAAGTTTAACTCAAACAGATCCTTTATACGTAAAAGAAGTCTTAGATGCAGGACAAGCTGTAGAAATAGGCAGTTTAGATCCTAATAGTTCAGCAACATTTACATTAGAAGCTAAACATGGTAATGCTTTTGATTCAGCTATTCAGTCTAAATATACTATAACTTTTGTATTTGAGTTACTGTAACAATAAGGGGGAAAAATTCTCCCTTATTAAATTAATTATGATTTAATGAAAGGAGTGTAAATTTCTATGAAGAATAAAAAAATAATTAGCATTATGTTAATGATTACAGTTTTACTTTCAACATTTACAAGTAATGTTTTTGCAGAAGATAATATTACTGTATATCAAGATTTTGGAAATTGGAATGGGGAGCTTAAAAAGATGTCTGTTGGAGGAACTATATATGAAGATGGGAAACTATACTATACTCAATCTAATGATTATAAGATTAGAATTTATGATTTAAACACTAAGCAGGAGACAAGTAGTGAGCAATTTTTAAAAGATGAAGGTTTAATTGCGATTCAGCATATGGCCAAGATAGAAGAAAGTATAATATTTAATTATATGTATGGGAGCACTTCTAGCCCTAGTGAAGGGGTAGGGTTATATAATCTAACAACAGAAGAAGTTATATTGGATTATGGAAATGATATAACAGGAGATGTATTTGCTTCCACTTCAGGAACGACAAAATTTCCTGTTATTGTAGATAATAATAAAGTATATACGATTGATACAGGAAATTTAAATATCTATGATGATTCTGTTAAAGCTGGCACAGTAATAAATATTGCCTCTGAGTTGTATAGCCAATTTGCTAAAAGTTATCAACTACAAGATGTTGAGAAAGTAGGAGATAAATTATACTTTTTAACATTACAAAAAGATCTAATTTCATATGACCTAACTGATGGTTCATATAATCTTGAATATACCTTTGATAGTGTTAATAATTATGAAACCGTGGCAATAAACAATTTGATATTAATTCAACAAAGTGACAATAATATTTATAGCTTTAATGTGGATACAGGTGAATTTAGTAGTAGAATTGAATTAGTAGATAATACATCAAATAGCTTTGATTGGGCACATTTATTAAGTGATGGGAACTCTATTTTTGGATTTGAAAATGTCTTTGGATCAACAAATACATATTTTACTCAAAAATATTCTACAGGGCATGCATTTAAATTAATGCTAGGAACACAGATAGATCCAGAAGAGCCAGAACTTGATTTATCACAAGGAGAAATGGTAGTAAATGGAGACATTCAAGCTACAGTATTGAATGTGACTGTCCCAATTTCTACAGCTTTTGTTATTAATCCAAATGGAGCTACTCCAGAAGAAAGATTTATAGCACCAGATTTTACGGTTTCTAGTGGAACAAATGCCCCTTTAAAAGTCTCTGTTAGCAGTTTAGAGCAAGCACTTGATACACAATATTCTTTCACTGATGTATTGCCAACACAATTTACCGATGAAGAATGGGAAAAATTAAATAAAATAGATTCTTCTACATATCTAGCATTAGCTTTAAAAACAAAAGATAATGCAGAATGGAGAAGTTTAACTCAAACAGATCCTTTATACGTAAAAGAAGTCTTAGATGTAGGACAAGCTGTAGAAATAGGCAGTTTAGATCCTAATAGTTCAGCAACATTTACATTAGAAGCTAAACATGGTAATGCCTTTGATTCAGCTATTCAGTCTAAATATAGCATTACTTTTGTATTTGAGTTATTAGATTAAAAATAGAGCAATTGCTCTATTTTTTTTATGCTTATTCAAACTTCCGAAAATAATTATATTTACTAATGTGCATATAATGACAATATACAACTAAAATAGGAGGTGAAATATATGAACTTGAAAACAGTTATTAATCTTGTGATTATATTATTTTTTACAATGAATACGGTCTCAGCATTGGAAAATGCTATATCAACTGATGTAGAACAGAAGGAAATCTATTTAAGAGAAGAACTGCAATATAAAGAAGATGAATTAAAAAGTTTAGAAGGTATTTTAGATCATTACTATAATTTCAGAGAAGTAGATCTTAATATAGAAACCCTAGACATTAATCTAAATAGTAGTAAAAACCTTTTTAGAACGAATTTGTGGCTAGAAAACAGGAATAGTATAACAGCAGAAATAAAAATAAGATTGAAGTTTGATAATAGATATTCATTTGCTCCAGAGAGCTTGATAAAACCTAATAAAATAGACTTTTCCAATTTAGATACTAGAGAAACTCAAGATATAGCTTCATTAGGACTAGACATTAATAACAAAGACCATTTTATATCTAATAACAAAGACTATATTACAATCATATTAGAACCTAGGGAAAAGATAGATGGTAAATTCTTATTAGGAATAGGAAGAGCTTTTAGAGAACAAGTTAATTTTAATATTTTATTCAATATAGAAGCTAATCCTATAATTGATATTGCTGAAATAAAAAAAGAGGTTGAAGAACTTAACAAAGATATAAATGATATTAAGATACAAATCAGTTCTCTTGAAGAGCTAGGTGAAACTATAGAACAAGAAGAATTTGAAAATACTGAAGAACAGGTAAAAGAAAAAGTGGCTAATGAAATCGAAGCTATTGAAAATAAAACAGAAATTATAGGAGTTAAAGAAGGTTTGGGAAATAACACTGTAGAAGATGATAACACAATTACAGAAGGAACAGCTGATGCAGAAGAACAATATATCGAAGTTAAAGAGGTAGCTGAAGAGATAGAAGAAACAACAGTTACGGAAGACAAAGATCAAGAAGTTAATAAAGCGGTGATAGAATATAAGGTAGATAAAGAAGATCAAAAGAATGAAACCGTTGAAAAAACTGATGTAGATAGCTATATTAGTGATCAGGAAATAGAAGAAGCCCAGGATGATATAGTTGAAGAAGAACATTTAGAAGAATATAATGACCAAGAAACAATAGATCTGGAGGAAAATACTTTAGAGATAGAAAATGAAATTAATCAAGAAGACTTCAGTATTATCAATAAAAATAATGTAATTGAAGATCAGCAAGATAAAAAAGAAAATGATTCTATAGAATATCAATAAAAGTAAAATTGAAATTAGTTGAATAATTCAAGATTTAAGTGCATTACAATATAACAAATGAAAAAACAAGTATGGATTTGATAATGGTTCTTAATATTTAAAGGGGATAGAATTTACATAGGTATTTAACAAAGATATAAGTTTCCCAGAGGATTAGGGAAAAAAGTTGAGGGAGCTTGGCAAAACCCTCATAGAAGACTGTAAAAGTAAGCAGAAGTCTTTCTTATGATGATGGTTTTATTGAATATGTGCTAGTAGTTAGATGTTAGTATTAGGCTAATACACTATTAGATATTCATAAAGCCTAGTAAGGAAGGTTTTTTTGTTGTATAAACCTATTTAATATAGGTTTTTCTTATGGATGATAAATGAGATGCATATGATGATTATATAAAGTTCATAAATAGACATTATTGAGAAAGGAGGATAAATAATATGTTTAACAAAACAAAATCAAGAATTAAGAAATGGTTAATTGTATTAGGTTTAAAAGGAGCAGTAATAATTGCTGTTATTATGATAATTGTTATTATTTTTTCATGGGTTTTCAATATGCTGAATAACTTATTTGAGTTCGAATTATATGGAGGAGATATAACACAAAAGGAACAACAGCAATTCGATAAAAGTGTAGAAATGCTAGCTCAAAGATCATCGGATACTTCGTTCTACCAGATGCTATCTCCAATAGGATCTTATAATCAAAGCTGGCTAGACAAGACTTTTGATCAATTGGATTATAAGACTCAAGAATTAATTAATAACAACATTAAATATACGAGGGATGCAAATGGAGAAAAAACATTCTTAAAACCAGCAAAAGCATTTGATGTTACTGATAGTAAAATAGATGAATATTATAGAAGTGCTGATGGAGCAGAACAGCAATATATATTCAGCCCTGAAGCATTGATTGTATTAAACCAAGAACTAAATGATGAAGGAATATTTAATGGTAATACAAAAGTTTTCTATTATGAAGCTTTTACAAAACCTGTAGCATTTGTTTATGACTATTTAAGAGTAGATGAATTAAATAATGATTTTATTTATATTAAGGAAAGATCAGAAGATGGTATTATCATTAATCAAGATAAATTAGAAAATAGTAGAGTTTATGATTTTGAATATGAATATAACAATATTGAATATTTTAAAGAGACTGATAACATTCATCTTCAAATACCTAAATCAGCAGAGTTAGGAGATAAGGAAGAAAATAAATTTGGTAATGAAGCTGAATCACTAAAAAGAAGATATTTTGAAACTGATAATGAAGGAAATCCTATTATTACTGAAGGTGAATTAGAACCAAGAAAATATCTACAGTTAGTAGAGCTTACAGATAAAGATGGAAAAGTTAATATTCAAAGTTTAGTAAAATACAATACAAGCACTAAAAGAGAAAAAAGAGCTATTATTACGGAAGATGATGAAATAGAAATAGAAAGAAGAATTGATGAATATTTTGAACAAAATCCAGTTAATAGCTATGAAGGAGATTATTATTCTGACTATCAAGTTAAAAAGGATAATATTAGAAATGAGTATGAACAAGAAAAGCTTGAAGGAAAAGAAGGGGAAGATTGGTATTGGGAGTATGATGGTAAGGTAGAGTTTTTAGGAGATAGTCAAAAAGACGGTAGCTTAAACTATAATGCCAACAAAGAAGATTTTAGGTATATTGCAGAAAAAGATGCTTCAGGCAAAATACATATTATTGATAGAGCTTTAGAAGATCCAAAATATGAATTTAAAAATCTAGCATATGCTTGGAGTGATGAAGCTATTAGTCCTAATGGAGAAAGGGGAGCATTGGTTAGTAAAGAGACAGGAGAACCTATTCCAATGGAAATTGAAAGTGTTAGAGATTATGGATTAGGAGTCATATTCTCATATTTTGAAGCTAGAAGTGTTAAATTCAATCAATCACTAGCAATGGATGAAGAAAGAGATTCTAAAAAAGTTGAAGAATATATTGTTAATAATTATAGCGAAGCATTTCAGGAAGCTGAAGATGGTTATTATCCTAAATTTATTGAATTAGAAGATGAAAAATTAAAAGAGTATAGCTATAATACAGAAGAATTAAATTATTTTAATGATATGTCAGATAAGCATGGAAAACTAGGACAAACCAATCCACTTCTAACAGAAGAAACAATAGGGACGAATGGAGAATTCCTAGGAATAGGCGAATTTAATAACCACGAAATAAACAATAAGATACAAGTAAAAGCTCCGTATATTAAAAAGGGATTATTTAATTTTCTAAGTGATATATCAAAGAAAAATCAAGTTCTAAACCCTGAAAAATATTATTTATATTGGTTTGACAAAATAAATCAAGATAATAGAACATTAGAATATTGGATGCCAGAGGTTGCTTCAATTGCTGAAAAAGTAAATGAGTTTGTTAATAAAGATGAGAAAGTAAATGCTAATATAGATTTAGAAAAATATAGTTATAATGAAAAACTTGAAGATAAAAGAGAAGAATTAGCTGAAAGAGGAGAATATTATCTTACCCAGCCAAGCTGGACAGAAAGAATGTATCTATTAGATACTGCTTTGACTTTTGCAGGAAGATTCATGGAGACTTATGTTGAAGAAGTTAGAGTAGATAGACCATTAAGTGATTTAGAAGAGCAAGCTGTCATTGATCTTTATGAGTATGATAGGCATTGGTTAGCTAAAAGTTGGACAACCACACTTGAAATAGAAGAGAAAACATATAGTAGAGAAAGTGAAGTGATAGAACACGAAGATGGAAGCATAAGTATTAATTACTATTGGGAAGCTAAATATGATACAAGATACATTGATGTATCAAATAATGTAGATGGAGATGTTAGTCCTGATTTAGTTTTTTATCAAAGTCATATACCAGGTTTAACTTACAAAGAAAGTGATTCAGGTAAGGTTATAGCTGAAAATGGATTTGATAAAGACCAAGAGTTTAAACCTAATACTGATATAGCAACATATGAGTTAAAAGTTCCTAAAGTGAAAGATAGCATAGTAGGTAGATATACTTATGAACGAGGAGAGTCTAAATCTAGTAGCTATAAGAGAAGTAGAGTTACAGGAGTAGAGTATGAACTTGATATTGAAGACAATAGAAATAAAGGAGAAATAGGAAATCTATATAGGCGATATGAGGGAGCTATTTATGAAGTCAGACCATTCCCTAATGAGACATATTTCAATGAAGAAAGGTTAAGCGATTGGAGAAATAGAATGACAGTAACAAATGAACATACAAGCCTAGAAGCCCGAAGAATTAAAGATGAAGAAAATAATACTATTAAATATTTATATGACTTTATCAAAAACTATGAAAAAGATATTCCATTGCAGGTATTACAAGATGAATATGTATTCGAACAAACAGAAGATTATTATTGGGATGCAGTTCAAACACAGGATCATTCAAAAGAAGTTAGCAAAGAATTAGAGGGATATAGAAATACGGTATTAAGTGTTTTATCTTCATCAGAGTGGAAAAAGGCTTTTGATAAAATGAATTTAAATCAGAAGTATGATCAATATATGGTTAGTGATATTATTTTAGGTGTGATAGAAGAAGAAAAACTCCTAGATAATCCTAATACAGAAGGTTTTGCTAATATATATTTCCCTCAAGAAAATAGTTCTATAGATGCTAATGAATTTTGGATTAATGGCAAAGAGTCTAGGACATATAAATTAGATAAAGAAGATATAGAAAATCCATATAAAAGTATTAGTTATGTAACTGCTTCGTTGAGGAATCTAATATTAAGATATGATGGAGATATATTAAAAGCTGTGTTTGCTTATCATATAGGACCTGAAACATTAGATGAATTAGTTGATAGAAATCCTGATACCTTCACACATAGAAGTAAAGAAGAAATTCTAAATATAGCAAACTCCTATTGGAGAGGAAGAAACTTTGAAGATATTAATCCTAGATTTGTTGAAGATGTATTAAGCTATGTAGATGCAAATGAAGCAAAGCAGAAATTAGCAAATACTAATACAAAGTGGTATGAAGAACTATGGGACAAAATAAAAACTTCAACTAAGAGTATAGTTTCTGCAGGAGATTTATTATTAGAAAGAATATCAAACGGATTATATACTTCAATGGAGAACAAAGGAATTATTCATATAAAGAACCATAAGTCAGATGACGAAGTGAAATGGACACTTTTAAGAATGTTGAGTTTGAAGAAGAAAGTTCCAATTGATGAAATAACATGGGAAGTGTTCGATTTCTTCGGTAAAGGTAGCTCTACAGTATTATCTACTAGCAAATCTCCGAATTTAGAGTATTTTAGAGACTTAATTTATAATATTGATGACTATGTAACCCCATACTCAGATCCTGATGTAAGAATAAGTTCCTCTTGGGGATGGAGAATTCATCCAATTTTAAAGACTAAAAAATATCATACAGGAATTGACCTAGCAAAGCCAACAGGAGAGCCGATACAGGCAATAGCAGATGGTGAAGTAATTAGTTCGGGCTGGCGAGGGGGCTACGGTTATGCTGTGTATATTAAACACCCTATTGAAGAAGGCAATACCAAAGATTATATTATTAGTTTATATGCCCATATGGTTAGACAACCGATGGTAAGAGTTGGCGAACAAGTTAAAGCTGGACAATTAATAGGAGAGACAGGAAATTCAGGAATGTCAAAAGGAGCACATCTTCATTTTGAAATGAGAGGCTATATAAGTAAAGAAAACAAGAATTATGACAAGTGGATGGAGATAATAGATTTAAATCATAATAACAGCTTTAATCCGTTTTGGTTCTCTAAGGCTAATCCAACTCCTGAAGATATTGAAAAAAATATAAAAGAGTAGTTATAATGTTCTAATATAAACAATAATATATAGTATATTAAATATTCTAGGTGATATTAAAATATCAGATAAGTAAGGTTAGAAATCACTCCTTATTAGTAAGTGTGCAAAGTTTTTGGAGGTGTTAGAAATGAGAAATAATTATAATTTTTATAATTATGTTATGTTTATGATTAACAAGGTTAGAAACACAAAGGGATATGTAAGAGGTCTGCCATATTCACCAGATGCATTAGGTAAAAGAGGTTATATGAACTACAGACAGCTAAGAGAAGTTTATAGAAAAGTTCAAGCAGACCAAAGAAAAATGGGCTACTAGACATTAGAGTTTAGTAGTCTTTTTTATTGAAATTATTCTGTTTGAATGGAATTAAGGGAAAATACTATATGCCATTATAAGATTATCAAAGAAAAGGAGGAAACAAGATGAATATAACAAAAAATTTAATACTAAAATTTGAAGAAATAACAGGTGAAAAAGTAATTGGGAAGGTAAAAAAAACAGCTATCGAAATAGATGGCTTTTTTGGAACTTCACTTGTTGAAGTGAAAATACTATCTACTAAAAAAGGTGAATATTTTATAACAGATAATCCAGAATTCGTCTTATTATCTATGTTTAATAAATTAGATGTTGATATATTGATAGAAAGAGAGGAGCAGAGTAATATTTGTTACGTAAAAAAGAATGACGATTATTTGGAAGAAAGATACATAATAGAAATTTTTAATTGATAAGTATCTGTAATAGAAACACTTTATATACAAACTAGAATACTATGAATAAAGGAAAGAGCTTTGAATTAATCGAGGCTCTTTTTTTCATGCAAAAAAATTATTAAATCCTTATGTCCTATCTATAATATAGTAACACAAAAATAAAAAAGTAGAAAAATTCAAAAGGACTCTAAATAAAAATTTAGGAAATTTTAAGGAGGAAGAAATCATGAGTAATGCACAAATGAAGTTTATGGTAGGAAATGAAGCGGTAAGGGGTTTTGAAAAGGAAAGAAAAGATATTTTAAAAGAAAGAATTAATACCTATGGTATTGCATCGCTTCTTAATTTTGAAGCATTATCTTTTCTTACGGGAATTAAAGAGGAAGAACTTAGAAAATTTGAAAATTTACAGGATTTAAGAGAAGAAATTGAAATGTTAAATGCTACTGATTTACAAAAACAGAAGCTTAAAGCATTTTTCACTATGGCAGTCAGATATTCTCAAGAGAGAAGAGGAGAGATAACAAAAATTTCATCACCATCAGATGTGGCGAATCTATTAATGGACGATATGAAACATCTTAAAAAAGAGTATTTTAAGATAGTAATTCTTGATACTAAAAATCAAGTAATTTCAGTAGAACAAATATCAGAAGGAACATTAAATAGTAGCCTAGTTCATCCCAGAGAGGCCTTTAAACCTGCTATACAGCGGTCGGCTAGTGCAATAATACTTTGCCATAATCATCCATCTCAAATTGCTAATCCCAGCAATGAAGATATTAACATTTCAAAAAGATTGATTGAAGCAGGAAAAATAATAGGAATCTCTGTATTGGATCATGTGATTATTGGTGGGGATAAATACTACTCTCTAAAAGAAGAAGGTTTAATCTAGCTATAATGTTCACATAAAAACATTTTAGAAAGGGTGGTTATGATGAAAATTTTGTCGAAAGAGGAAAAAGAATTTTTAGACTTTGTTTCAGAAGAAATAGACAGAGATTATGATGCTGTAATGGAACAACTTTTTGAAGATTATAATTCAGGGCTATTTGATCCAAAGTTAAAATGATGTGTTAATAACTATTAATACAACATTCTGTTTAATTGGAATTTGATTACATTCTATTAATTAATAATGTGTTTGTAAGTAATTAAAAAATAAGAAGGAGATGGTTGTTAATGAAATTGTTAACACAAGAAATTAGAGAGGCACTACCTAAGCTTTATGAAACAGAGGAAATTAAACTGAACCAAAAAGTAGTTATAGCAAAATACTTTTGTGGCTCTTTCACTTGGTATGTGATTGAGGGTGAAGAAAGAGAAGATGGAGATTTTCTATTTTGGGGATATGTAAAAAATGAAGCTGACAATTTTTGTTCTGAATTTGGTTATTTTACATTATCTCAGTTAGAAGAATTAACCCTAGAAAACAGAAGAAAGCTTCCATTTATTGAAAGAGATTTACACTTTCAGCCTCGAAAATTAATAGAGCTATTAGGTAGAAAATTTTAAAAGGGAGAGATTATAAGTGAAAAACTATTACTACTTTGAGCGAAGAAAAGGTATGTTTGATAAAGAGTTATTAAAGGACATTAAGAAGGTTTTATATTCATTTAAGAAGAGAAATCTTATTCAAGAAGTCGAAGTTAATGAATATAAGATTAAATTTAGCAGTGACAAAGAAGAATTTTATTTAACTCCTAATAATACTAAAAGAGTTGAAGCTAAGAGTGATTTTATCTGTTGTATTCTACTTTTAATTATTAAAAAGCATTATCTTGATAGCTTTAAATTTACTAGCCAATGTTTTTTAGAGAACCAAGTAGAGCCAGTTTGGTATAGAGGTGTTAAATATGTAAATAAGATGCTAAATACTAGAATTCAAATAATTAATAATCTAGTAGTAGTTAGATAGGAGGAGCTTTAATGGAAAATATGAATATTGAAAAACTAGATTTTCAGGACTTACTAGATAATCAAAACAAAGTAGAAGGTTTAGTTATGTTAGGTGCTGGTGGTAATCTAAATGATTGGTTAAATGGCTTAAAAGATATGCTAGTTGAAGAAGATCATGTGATAGTAAAAGATACTAATAACACATTCTGGAAAAAGGCATACGAGCTAACTACAACAGGTGGCAGGACAGATCTTGTATTGATTTTTAACGATAAGAATCAAGTTAATTGGGGAAGTCTTGCACTATGGAGGTTAAGATTTGGTAATTGTAGTTGGTTAAGTGATTACATCATAAATTATCAAGAACGGCATCAAGAATAATAAACAATTAATAATGTTCATATAGGAACTATAAAGGAGAGATTCTAAATGGGATATACACATTACTTTAACTTCAAAGAAAAGCAAAATATGTTTGATGAAGAGGTTTTAAAAAAGCTAAAGAAAGTAACTTATTGTTTCTTTAATAAAGGGATTATTCAAGCAGAAAATGATAATCCAGAGAAGCCTGTCGTTACTCCAAGGGAGATTGTTTTTAATGGTATAGGAGAAGAAGGACATGAAACATTCTATCTAACACCAGATACTATTGAATCCAATTTCTGTAAGACAGCTCATAAAGATTACGATTTTCCAACTTGTGTAATACTTTTAATTTTAAAAGTTCATTATCAGGATATTTTTGAATTAAGATCAGATGGGTTTTATGGAGAGCTTGATGAGAATTGGAGAAAAGCAATCACTTATGTAAATAAGCTATATGGAGAAACGGTAGTTTCTATTAAAGATATCAAAGACAATAAAGTAATTAGAATTTATTAAGGAATAGAGGCTCTAGTATTTAATATTAGAGCCTTTAAACTAACTTAACTTGAGAGGTGAGAAATATGAAAAATAAAGCTGTTAAGGGTTTTTATTACTATCCAGCAACAAAGGAGTTCGTAATAGGTAAGTTTTATCCAAGGGGAGGAACAGAAGGTGAATTTAGAATAGTTTGGACTAATCTTTATGACCAAGAAGTTCCTCAACTTATAGCCTTTGATGATTCTTGGAAAGTATTATCGCAGTGCCAAGAATTACTTGCAGAGCTATCAAAATATAGTAACAATAATCTTACTGCTGAAAAGCTAAAAACAATTTTATCACAGCTAAATTATTTTGATATGGAGGGAATTGATAATGACAAAGAAGATTAAAGTAATCGTTAAGTCAAAACTTTACAAAAAAAGTGATAGTAAAAATATATTCAATATTATTTTTGAAAAAGATGATTTTACTAATAAGCTGGAGGTAAATTTAAGAAAGTCAAGAGGGGTTCATTCTCACATTGGACAAGACAATAAATTATATACTTCTGAGCTTGAATTTTGCTTTTTAAGGGCTTTAATTGATAATTATGAGGAAAGTATCCTAGGTGCAATAAATAGCAACAAAAAGCAAATTACAATGTGGGAGGCTTAATCATGAGAGAATATCTATTTAAGATTAAATATATTGGAGAGACTACTAATCATTTTGTTAAAGGTAATGAATATAAGGTTATTGAGATAGATTCTGATGGGGATTATGTAGTAATAGATGAATTTCTAAATCCCATATCTGAATATAAAAGCAAATTCCAATCACAAGAAGAGAAGATCAAAGTAAAAGGTAATTTAGTAAAAAGCATATTCTATCAGACAGCAGACCTATTAGTTAGAAAAAGACTATATCAGGATTGTAGTGTGTTTAGAATAATTGGTAATCAAGATGAAGACAAAATCCCAGAAAATGGGCACTATGTCTCTATCAATATAAAACCTAGCGATGAATACAAATTTATTATGACTATAGGAACTATTAAAGCTGATCTACTTACCAACTATTTATTAATACAGAGCAATTCTGACATAGAAGATCTTCTCAAAATTCAAACTCAATTACTTAAGGCTTATGAACTATAAAGGGAAATGGGAGTAGAATATTCTGCTCCTTATAAAAACTAAAGAAGGGGGAAAATAAGTTGAATAATGGAAAAGAAAGTGCTAATATTATAGTTAGAAAGTTAGAAAGTAAAACCATAATAAGAAAGGCAGGTGAGTATATGTTAGGGAAGATTAAAGCAAAGAATCAGCTCACCATACCAACGGAAATTATGAAGGAATTAAAACTTAATATTGGAGACGATGTAAATATAGACATAATTGATAATAGAATTGTTATATCACCAGTTGTTTTAGTAGATAAAGAATTCTGGGATGAGAAACTAGCTAGCGAGGTAAAGGAAGAATACCAGCACTATTTAAAGAATAAAAATGAATATAAGACTTATAGCAATACGGAAGATTTATTTAATGACTTAGACAAGGAAGATAAATAGTATGATGTATTCAATCATATTTACAAATGCATTTAAGAAAGGATACAAGAAACTTCCTGATGCTATAAAAACAAAGGCTAAAAAAACAATAGAAATTCTTTCGGTAGATCCTAGTTATCCAAGTCTCAGAACAAAAAATAATTATTCTTGGAGTAAATATTTAAATTCAAAAGTTCATGAATGTAGTATCAATATGAATTACAGAATAATATTTACTTATGAAGAAGACAAAATAATTCTATTACATGCAGTTGGAGAACATAAAATTGTTGATAGAAATTAATGATAAGAGCCTGTATCAGAAATGATGCAGGTTTTTAAATGTCAAAAATCGAAAAGTTTGATATGATTATAAAGATTTATATTTATTAGAGAAATGAGAATACAGAGAATAGACAAATATAGAGACGAAATAAAATAAAAGCTTTCCAGAAACTAATTTAAACTCCTATCTTAGGTGTTTTTGTTTATAATAAGTATAATTTGTCAAAATACAGTCTATAATGTTTCTTGTAGAACATTATAAGCACATGTTATAATTAAACAAATAAGAGCAAAGGGGTTTCTAAGATGGATAGGTATGAATTAATTAAAAATGAGATAAAAGAAACTTGCAGTAAAAGCTTAGATGAAATCAAGAAGGAGTTTTCTAATAACCTTATAAGTGCTAATATACATAGTAATTTTTATATACCTAATCAATATGAGATATCAGATAAAAATAAAAACCACCTTCGTAAAAAGTTTAATAGTTCTCTTGGTCTTACAAGAAGAAAAATAGAAAGAGCTTCATTTGCTTATATAAATGGAGAGTATTTTCTTTTAACTGATGATTATTTATCACAAACAAAATACTTAAAATTAGATGAAGATGAAAAGAAGAGCAAGAAAAGTTCTAAAGAGATATCATTAAGCGATTATGTAGAAGAGGTAAAAAAAGAAATAGTAAATTATTATCTGAATAAGAAAGTCCCAGACAAGAAAACTATTAATATCATAAACGATATCGAGGATAAGACAAGTGAAAAAATATATGTTGATTTAGGATTAATTGTTAGACCTTTTCCTGATTATTTTAATAATCAGTATGATTTTAAAAAAATCAATGATGATATGAAAGTATATGCTGAGAAAGTTGTTCTTGAGACATATAAACAAGCAAAAGAAAGCTATATGACAAAGCAATATATTAATGGCGAAAATATTATTGATATAATGGAAAAGCATAAAGATTTTATTTTTCATGATACTTTGAAACTAGAATCAATAAATAGAAAGAAAAATAATCTAACTAAAGATGAGTTATTAGCTTATTACAAAGAAAATAATATAACTTCTGATATGGAAGTTATTGAAGAGCTGGAAAGAAATAGTCTTCTATATTACTATTACAAATTGAGTGCTAAGGAGCAAGAAGAAGATAAAGTTAAATCAATCATTAGATCCAAAGTTTTAGATGGAGCAAGAACTTTGTATAGAAGAGCAAATAAGCTTTATGAAATGACAGGAGATAATGAATTATATGAGCAAATTAAGAATTTAGAAAAATTCAAATCATATTTAGAAGAATAACACCTCGGTTGAGGTGTTTTTTTAATGTGTGATGCATATTATACTAAAAAGTTCTTTTATAAACATTAAAAGGGAAAGGAGGAAAAATGATGAATAGAAAATTTAAAATGATCGTGTTATTTATTTGTTTGCAGGTATTATTTCAAAGTTTAGTTTATGCTGATAGTTATAACCAAGAGTTCAGAAATACATTAGGGGAAATGGTTACATATACAGTTAATAAAACAGAAAATGGGTATGTAATCTCTGTTGATAATATAAGTGTAAGTGCAGGTGATCCTGATACAGCTTATGCTGAAATGAGAAGAAGATATTTTAGTGAAATACTTTTGCCAAAGGCTAAAGTAGAAGATCCAGAATTATACAGAAGGTTAATTGAAGAACAAAGGGCTAAACAAGAAGGGGTTCTAGAGGATGAAGATATTATTAGTGAAGGAGTAAATAATATAATGCAATTAATGCTCAAAGGTTGGAGAGTATTCACTATTTTATCAACAATTATAGCATTAATAGCTATTGTTATAACTTTAATAGATTTATTGAATTCTTCAAGCCATCCAGCCCAAAGATATACCCAGATGCTTCAGCTTAAGGAGAGAATGCTGTTTTTAGCTTTTTTAGGTTTTGACTTATCAAGTCCTATTATATATTTTATTATTAGATTTATATTAAGATTACAGAGTGATATACCTATGTTTGCTAAATTAGAAGTTTATGGAGCAATAGGAGCTGATTATCTTATAGCTATTTTGATAAAAGTTATTGGACTAGCCTTATTAACAGGACTACTCATGTTTTCAGTAAGATTTACTCAGCTTGCTACAAGTGCAGATAATCCTGAAAAAAGAGGAAGGGCTATTAACTCCTTATTCTATGTTGGTATTTTTATTACTGTAATTGGAAACTTTGGGATATTTGCAAGTTTAGTATTAGATATTTTCTAAAATAGTAATAATGTTATTATTAAAACAATATAATATAAAAAAGATGAACAAAGATGGAGATGTGAATTCACATTAATTCTAAAAGGGCGAAATTAAACTGTTAAGGAATTTGAAAGTAACAGGATCTTGCATTTTTAGGAATTATTATGGATAAGCATCTCTTTTTCGTTGAGAAAAAATATGAAAAGGAGGGCAAATATATGTTTAAAGAAGATTTAGAAAAATTAATAAACTGGATAATAAAATTAGTGATATACTCTTTTGTTTTAGCTGTAAGTTTTTCACTTAAAGATCCATATATAAAGGGGTTGGTAATTTCATTTGAGTTATTGATAGGATTTATTACTTTTATACTACCATTAGTGGATAAGTGGTATGACATAGGTATATACGAGATGTATCACTAGAAAGAGAAGGCTCATATAGAGCTTTCTTTTTAGGTTGCCCAAAAATAATTAAGTAAGCACTAATAAACTTATTGATATGAGAGATGATGCATATAGTTATAAAAAGTTCATTAATGAACATTATTGAAAGGAGGTAAAGAATATGGATATGCCTTTTATAATATCTATCATCTTATATGTTTTTGTTCCTATAATATATAAAATACTTTTGGTTATAAATACAGATTGGAAGCAGACTGAGCCTAATAATCCGATAGTAAGAATTGTCACTTTTCGAATCTTAACAATTACTATTATATCTTTGTGGTTCAAACAAACATTATTTCTAAGATCCATAGATGAGAGATATATGTTTTTAACTGTATTTAGCATGACTTTATGGTTTTATGTTTTAAGAGATAAGAAAGAAAGTAGAACAATTTAAGAAGGAGGAGAGAGTTTATGAAAAAAATAATTAGAGAACAATTAGAAGAACTAAAAAGCGAATATGGATTTATTCCATCTACATCACATTTTAAAAGAGCATTGCATGGAAAAATTTTAGAGACATATCCAAGTTTAAAGGAGTGTATTATAGATCTGTTTGGAGAAGATGAGTATAGCCAAAGGAAAAATAAATTGAATATAAATAAGGGAACACGGGCTAAAGAAGATTTTGTAAGAAGAAATATTGATCATAATTTTGTGGTTGAATATTGGACAAGAATGTTTAAAGAGATTGATTATATCCCTTCTACAATTGAATGTAGAATAGATCCATTAAATCTTTTCTATTCGAGTTTGATAAATAGTGATTTTAAAACTAAGAATAATTATATCGAGGCTTTTGGACTAAAAGAGTTACTTCTTAAATCTTATGAATATCAACAAAAGGTATCTAAGGAAGATAGAGAAAAAATATTAAATGAGAAAATAAAACCTTATATTGAAGAACTAAAAGCAATTACTTATGAATGGGTAAGCACGTTTAAGAGTCTTGGGTCAGTGCCACCTGAAGATTATATATCAAAATCTAATAAAGATGAGTTTAAAGAATTATATCTTGCAATTACATCTATTTATCATTCCTACAATAAGTTTATTGAAGACAATAAATTGATAAAAGAACAAGAGAAAAGTGAACAGTTTGAATCCTTATTTCGTAAATACACTAGAGAGGCTTAGACCTCTCTTTTGTTGCTCTTAGCTGATATATATAGTAAGATGTGCATATATTATAAATATAAAGTTAATATAAAAACATTAATAATATGTGGAGGTGTTAAAATGTATAAAGGATTTTTTAAAACAAATTATGGTTATTATGAAAACCATTTATATAATTTCATTATTGATGATGCAAACAAACCTGAATTCAAAGAAGACTTAAAAATAATTAAGAATAATCTTGTTGAGATAAAATATAAATTTCCGAGAAAAATTGAGAAAAAAAATATTAAACAATTGTCAAATATTGATGTAGAAGACTTTAGTAAAGAGCAAGCTGAGGATTATAAATTATCTACAATCAAACGATTAGTTCAAATTGATAGTATTTTTAATCTAATTGCTATGATCATTACAGTAGGCTTATTATTTACAATGGCTCATGTAATATTTGAGCTTGAATATTTAGATGAT
The DNA here is from genome assembly GCF_050433385.1 of Brassicibacter mesophilus. NCBI lineage: Bacteria > Bacillati > Bacillota > Tissierellia > Tissierellales > Thermohalobacteraceae > Brassicibacter > Brassicibacter mesophilus. Next base: position 96,389 of record NZ_JBNPXI010000009.1, on the reverse strand, counting down.
ATTATTCTTTATTTTTTATTGGGAGCAAGTTTATTAATTAGTTCTTTTTTTGGTTATAGAAAAAACAGAAAAGGAATATATGATAAGTATTTTGGTTGTAAGATAAATGATCTTTATTTACCAGGAGTTATTTATATACTTTCGTTTATAACAGTTCTTTATCATACTATTAATTATTTTGAATTAATTAATACTGGGGCTTTTTTCATTGGAATATTAATTACTATTCTTATTAATAAGATCATCAAGAAAGAAGATGCTTACATAGATATGATTGAAAGTAATTTAAGAACATTAGAAAGCTTGGAATTTAAAAACGAAATTATAGTGTCAAAAATTGAAAGTGTAAAAATTACAAACATCAATGATTTTAGAAGCGAACGTGTTGACAGAAGAAGACGAGATATTAACAGATAATCAGGAGGTGAGGTGTGATGAAAGAGGAAAAAGGAAAAGAGCAAAATATTGAGGTGGAGGAAGATAACCAAGACTTATATGAAAAAGTAAGCGAATCTAAGGAAAAAAAGAAGTTGGGAATAGGAATTTATATTGTAATTGGTTTAATCATTTTTTCATTGATTTCAGTATCAGTTATCTTGATTAAAAGTGCTATTTTCAAAGAAGAGATTAAGGTTAATTCTGAGAACTTAGATGAAAATGGAAAATTGATTATTACAACGGATGAAGAGTATATTGATTCTGATTATGAAGATACCAGTGGATTGACTGACAGTGGATTAGGTAAGGAAGAATATGAAAAATTGAGAAGTGAAGAAGAAATTGAAAAAAGAAATTTAGGACTTCCCGCAACAAAGGAAGATCTACTAAGTAGTATTTATGATTATAGTTCCAAAGGTAAATATGTTAAAGCTTTAAAACAATTAGAGTATTATTTAGAAAACAATCCTGATGAGAAGGAAAATTTGTATTATCTGCTAGAGGATTTAAACAATCTTACATTAGCATTTGAAGATATTAATAGTGTTGAAGATGAATATTTAATTAGTTATACAAGAGACCAAGAACTTTATTTATACAGTTTTTTAGATTCTAGTTTAGACTATCAGATTGAAAATGTAAAAATTAAGGATTCAGTTGTTATTCCTGAACATAGTAAAGTATATTTAAGAGAGCAGATACAACCAATTGACCTTCCATATTTTGAAGACTATTTTGATTCAAGATCAATTAAGGGGAAAGAAATTTGGAAACTTACAACTCCAGTTAATGAATATACTCCAGATGCTAATTTTTATATCATATATGATTCAGAGCTTGAAACAAACCAAATATTCTACACTGAATACTCCGAGGATTTCCCAAATGAATATACAACAAGGTATATTCATTTGAATTAAAAAGAGTTAGAAAAAGAGGGGAAAAGGGGGAAAGGATTTTCTATCACAAAAAGACAGTTCTTACTTAACAGTAAAACTGTCTTTTATAGTGTAAAAATTCTTATCAGTGATTATTCTACTGAGACATAAAAACTCTCATACGTTTTAGTTTTTTGATTAAAAATGTCTTCATCGTAAAAAGCATTTATGATGAAGATAGATGACGTATATTATAGGAAATTTCAATATTCATATAATAATGTTAAAAAGTAAAAGTGGTAGAAAAAGTGAGAGAAAAAATGATGAAGACCTGTGGGGTGTCCATACTCCTGTATATTCCATATCCACTCACCACCAAAAACTTTATGTCTCTAGCGAGACAAAAGTTTTCGAGTGTTTCGTGGGGAATATATCAGTCGGCCACTTCCTTAACAGTCGTGGCAGATTACGGAAAACCCTAAAGGGCTTCGTTCCGTTTCAAAATAAAAAGCGATTTTGAAACTCCACTTCGGGTCCTCATTGCTTGACACTAAGGGGATAGAATATAGGGTATAAAGTATATTTGTGTCAAGCAAGTTACGGCCCTTTTCCTTTGAGTATGGACTCTCTGGGGTCATTTTTTTCTCTCACTTAAAACCCCCCTTTTCCCCTCTTTAAAAGATGCTAGGGTAGATCTTTCAGGTAAATTCAAAAGAAATCCCCCATTAAAACCCTCATTTACCTAACATAATTCCCATTATATTATATACCCCCCAATTACAAATCTTAATTTCTTCTAATTCGCTTCATAACTAGCTTAAAGTAGCCTAAAAAAAATCTTAATTTTAAAATTTTTAAGATTTTCCTAAAAAATATATTCTAATCCTGTCTATTACTATATTACCTTCACATTTCAAGACTTTTTAAGGCTTTAAGAACTGAAACATAAAAATAAGATCCTTCAGTATTAATTCTTGTTGAAAATCAACTAGGATCTAGTGTTAATGAAGGGTAGAAGTGATTTTTAAGATTTTTTAAGACTTTAAAAAAAATGTTCCTAAATCCTGTAATCAGGCTTATTAGATACATTTTTTAAGATTTTTAAATCCTTCTACTTACTAATAAGTGTTGCAGAGATGCTATACCCCAAATCATTGTATAAAACTTTAAGTATTAATTAAAAACTTCGGAATTACCCCTAATCTTCTTTATAAGTAGATTACAAAGGCTTATAGTAAGATCTTTATACTTAAAGATTCCGAAGTTTTGTTAAAATGTTCATCTAATAAAGATATAGACTTAATTACAAGCTTTTTTTGTCGATTTTCCGAAGTTTTTTCATTGGAAAAATTAAAGTTAAGAAATTTTTTCCGAAGTTTTTTAAAAATCTCCTGTAAGATACTATTTATCTATATTTAAAGCTTTTTATTATAAATTTCGAAGTTTTGCATCTGCCTATGTAATGCCCATTATCATTTGATTAGCTCATTTTCCGAAGTTTTGGCTTCAGGTTATGAGTTTATATGTTACTGCATAATATAATGTATACAAATGAACATTATAAAGAAAGGAGTGAAGATCATGAAAGAAGAAAAATATATATTTTACGGAGATGAATATATCTTAGCTGAGATTTGCGAAGTATTTGCCTATTTGACTTTACAAGCTATTGAGAATAAAAACAATGAAGCTGAAGAAGAAAGATTTGATCCTAAAACATTTAAAGATATAGATAATGAAATGGAAACAATAGATCCTGAAGAAAAAGAAAGTTTTAAAGTGATACTTGAAGCTATTAAAGAATTTTATAAAGGTAATTGCCCAAGATTTTTATTTGATTTTGAAGTTATTAATGAAGATGAATTTCTAAAATTAGTAGAAGATAGAAAACAAAATCTAAAGGAATTAAATGAAATAATTGTTGAATTCAGATCTAAATATAAAAAAGGAAGTATTAGCAAACACAAAGATTACTATGACAAAATTAATTATAGGATTAAGAAATTAGAATTACCTAAAACCGTATCTAGATTAATAAAGGAATATGAAAAGAAAGAAGCTGTCTAAAAAACAGTTTCTTTTTTTGATTCTATAAATTCAAACATTCTGTTTTGATGGAATTGTAATTTAACTGAAAGTGTTATCTTTAAATTAATCAAGTTAAAAATCAACTTGAAAAATTTAAAAGGAGTTGTTTATTATGATGAGAGAAGAATTTACAATTAAAATGGTAAATGACACAATGCAGTTTGAAGAAAAGTTTCTAAAAAATGAGATTGTTTTAACACCTTACCACTTTATAAGTATTTGTAAGTATTTTAACATTAGTCACGAAGAATTTTTTAGTAATAACTGTAATATAAGAATGGATAGAAATTACTTTCCAGTATTAACATTAAGAAATAAGGAGTTTTTAATTGATAATCCAGAATCTATAGTATCTAATATAGACCTTATATCAGCTAAAATAAGGATCAGTGAGTATATTGACTTTAAAAAACTCTACTTTAACAAAAACCTTAGTCAATATGATAAGGATAAAATATATTATACGATAGTTTCATTAGTATACTTAATAGCAGAGATAGAGGTAGAAGATATTGATATAACAGATATTGATTTCTTCATGGAGTTACAAGGAAACATAAGAGAGTCGATAGGAGAGTTGCTTAAAACAACTATTGAAAATATGTTTAAAAATGAAAAGGAATTTAAAGATAATACATTTTTTAATGACCATAGATAAGATATTAATAAGTTAGGATTAAAGAAGCTGTTCTCAAAGGGCAGTTTCTTTTTTACGAGTTAATATTCTGTTTTAATGGAATCTAAATTAGTTTCATTAATTAATAATAAGGTCGTAATAAAAAAATCAAATGATAAGGAGCTGGTTTAAAATGATTATGAACAATATTGTAAACTTCGACAAAATCCAAGAGCTAAAACGTAAAGGATACGAAAGGGTTGATCAAAACTATAAATTAGATAATAAATTTAAGGGTAGAGCAATGGATTATCAGTTAAAAAGAATGAAGCTACAAAATACAGGGGATATCCTCAAAGCTATTGATACATATATGTTAAAACACTATAAAAGACATATTGAGAATTGTTAATTTAAAAAAAATAAAAGGAGCTGATTTAGTTGAGTTATACGGAAAAATCAGAAATAGCATTTGATAAGATTGAGAGTAGAGAAATTTTATTAGATTGTCTAAATAATTTAAGTGGTAATTTGGACGGAGCGAAATCAGTAGCAAAAGACAAAATGATGGAAATGATTGATAAAGGTGATCTCGTAGGGTAGATAAATACAAAAAATTAGTAGAAATATTAGTTGAATTTGAAGAAAAAATGATACATATATGTTCAAACATTACAAAAGACAATTTAAAGGATTGAACATTGTCAATGAAGAACAAGTAATAAGTTAAAAGTATAAGAAAAAAGTAATAGTATTTGTAATATTTGCATTATAGTATAAGGATACAAATCAAAAAGGAATGGTTACTTTTTAGAATCATTAATTTCTAAAAGGCTGGAACAATTGAATTAGGTAGGAAATTATAGTCTTTAGAAATAGTAATGTAGGATTTTTAAGAAGGATCATCCCTTTTAACATGAAAACCAATGATTAAATAATAGGAGGAATGATATAATATGAACTTAGTAGCAATTAATGGGTGGGTAGAAAAGGATAGACCTTATAAAGGAAAGTATAGAAATGAGGAAGGATTAGGATTAAGTGGTATATATAGAAGGGATTATAAGAAGGTATCTCATATATTAAGACTGTATAATGGAAATTTAAACCTGAGATACAGTTTTCCAAAGGTAGAGATTCCTTTTTCTACACCGATGTTGAATTGGGATAATATATACTTTATAGATAGTAATTATAGTGACAAATTAGTAGAAGCTGTTTTAACAGCTAGAAAACCAATAGGGTTTATTGTAGTAGAAAAAGCAGAAGTAGATACATATATTAAAAAGATAGAAGATAAAGGTGTAGAATATCTTGTTAAACCTCATTTTTGGGAAGGACATTGTGAAATAGGAATTGCAAATAAGGGAAAGATCAGAGAACTATTCGATATAGAAGCTCTATTAGAATCTTATGACCTTATGAGCAAATCATATGGATATAGTCTCATAGATCAGGAAGATAAAGAGGAGTTAAATATTCTATTTAATAAAGAATTATCAGATTTTCTTACTGATTATGACTATGTTAATCCTATCTCAGATGCAATGTTTGTTTTAAATGGACTAATACTAGGTTATCCAATAGAATCTACCGTGGCAGTAATTACAGGAAATGTTTTATAATCAGATAAAGATTACTAAAGAAATAATTGAAAACAGTAAAAAAGAAGTTTAATATTAAACTTCTTTTTTAGGTTCATTTCGTATAATATTGATACCTTTATTATATAGCTCAATATAAAGAGTATCACCTTGAATATAACCAGCCAGAAGGGTAGAGTCTTCTTCAATGAAAAAATCTTCATTATCAAGAGCTTCTATAATATCAGAATGCTCATTAAGAAATTTTTTAAATTTATGAAATTCTATTTCACTTGTTAGATCTACACTACCCTGATAATACTCAAAACTCAAATCTATTTTTCTGCTCATAGTATGCCCCCTAAGAAGAAATTTCGTTATGTTGATATTATAAACAATAATAACACTAAACTACAAGTATGATATAATAATTGTGCAAAATGGTTAATAAAATATCATCCGAAGGGGAGAAGATAATGAAATTAAACACTTCAGAAGAAATTATAAAAACTTTACAAGATAATCCTTCACTTGTGTATATGGATTATGATATGAATGATATTGATGTTTATAAAACTTATTTAGAGATTCATCTTGGTGACTATGATTTTCTTAAGTATAAAGAAAATCCACTTAAATTCAAACCAGATGAACTAAAATCCAAGGAAGATTATATAGAAGCCTTGAAAGTTGACTGCAGAGCTATTGCATATATTCCCCAAAATTTATTAGATGAAGAAATCTTCTGGGAAGCTGTTAAGAGTGATGGTTTTAATTTAAGATTTGTTCCAGAAGAAATGAAAAATAGAGAGTTATGTTTAGAAGCTTTTAAATCAAATGAATTTGATTCATACGACTATATTCCTGAAGTCTACAAAACTCAAGATTTCTATGAAGAGGCCATAAAACTAAATAATTCTACATACTCAATGATTCTTGATGATGAAAATATAAGCAATGAGGTCAAAAGAAAATTGTGTTTAGATGCTATAAGCATTAACTTTGATAACATAGAATTAACATCTATTTCAGAAGAACTAAAAGATAAAGATTTTTATATGGTTTGTTTAAGTAATGATCCAAGGGTAACTTTGGAAGATATAATAGAAAATGAGCATTTGAATAAAGAAGAAATGGTTGAATTAGCTACAAAGGGATTAGAAGCTGATCACACTTTATTTTCAATGATTCCAAAAGAACTAAGAAATAAAATAGATATTGGTATGATACCTGATGAAGAGAAATTTTTATATTATGTTAAAAATTTAGATTTATTTGAGGACAAATACATATTTGCAAAACTTAGTGATACGATTAAAAATGAAGAAATAATAATAAAGGCAATAGATTTTAATAATGAAATAATTCAATACATACCAGGGGAATTATATAATGAAAAAATTGCTAATGCTATTGTTGAAATAAATCCTGTAGCTTTAAATAATATTCCAGAAAAATTTAAGACATATGAGCTGTGTTTACGAGCATCTATTTTAGATCCACATTCTATCTATAGTGTTCCATTAAATTATATAACTAAAGAGTTTTACATAGAATTCATTAATAATACAGATAAAGGACAATTATCGTTCTTATCAGATGAAGTTAATAGCTATGATACTTTTATCGAATCTATTAGTTAAAAGAAGTTTTTATAAAGTCATTGAGTAAGATCACCTAGAGATGGGAGATGAAAATTATGAACTACCAAAACTATTTAGAAAAAGTAAAAGAAAATGGACTATTAATAAAGGAAGTTCCTGAAAAATACATTGATAAATTAATGATACTAACAGCTATAAATGAGAATAAAGATGCTATTGACTATATTAAAGTAAATATGATAAATGAAGAAATACTGTTAGAGATCATTAGACAAGATGCTTCTTATATGAAGTTAATGCCTAAGAAAGATAGAAGCAAGGACTTCTGTGAAAAAGCTTATAAAGTTAATAACAAGGTTAAAAAATATATACCTGATGAAATAAGAAAAGAATTGAACATATAATAAATCATAATCTAACTTATTAAAATCAACCACTGGAAACTACCAGTGGTTTTAATTTTTTTGGGCCTACATTAAATTTTCCTTTATAGTTTCTTTAATGTTTTCATGTGGACATTATTAAAAAGATACTACATAAGTTTATTTATGAAATAAAGGATAGGTGCATATATTAATAATATAAAGTTAATATAATAACATTAATAATATGGAGGTGAAATTTATGACTGACAATAAAATTAAAACTATTTTAACAGGAGGACTAATATTATCGGTTTATATGCTTTTAACAGTAATTTCATTATTTTTTTACAAGCCATTAACACCAGAGGTATTCTTAGAAATATTCTTTTTTATAGCACCAGCATTTATATTAGGTTATTTTATGTGTAGTAATATAAGAAAACAAATTATTAAAGAAGTAGAGGAAACAAAAGAAGATTAAATTATATGAAAGGAGCGGTATTAATGCAAAAGAAAGAACATCTAATATCGGAAATATCTTTAGCCTTAGCTTTAGATTATATAGAAAAAAATAAGAGTAATAAAAAATCACTAATAAATGAAATAAAGAGTTTAGAAATATTAAGTGAAAAAACATTAGAAGAAATGTTTATGACTAAATATAAAGACATATTAATTAAGACTTTATCTAGTAGTAAGTAGGGGGTGATAGGATGGCTAAAAAAAGAAGAAGTGGAAGTGCTAGAAGAAAAGCAAAACAAAAAGCGAATTGGAAAAGAGAAGAAAACAAACTCTTAGGAAGACAATTTCAATATGGAGAAAATATTCTACATAAAGATGATATTATTAGATTGGTAGGAAAAAATGAATATTATATTTTGAAAAAAGGTGGCTATTTAGAAGCTATTCAAAATGCCGAGAAAGGTCATTTTAAATCAACAGAAAAATTTAGAAGAGAATTCAAGCTTCATGTTGATGGCAAAGCTAAATTTGGAGGAAGTGGATCGACCGTTCATGCAAAAGGTGTTAATAATATTATCAATATACTTCCTGATAAAGCTAAATTAGAAGGAAGAGTAAGCAACGAGACAGAGTTAAAAGATGAATTCAAACAATTGAAAACTACTGATGCTTATAAAATAGCTTTAAAAGAAGAAAAAGAAAGACTGGAAAACCAAATCAAACAAATAGAGAATGATTATAGAGCACATAAGATTGATGAGGCAACATATTTAATTGATAGAAGAAATACTAGAAATGATCTTAAAATTATTAATGATAATAAACGTGGAGTATCCCATTCAGATTTCAGAGTTAAATTAACGAGAAATGAAGCTGAGGAGACACTAGAAAGGTTGAGAGATGAAAGATTAAAGGTTTCAGAAAGCTACAGAAAACAATTTGATAAAGCGATAGTTAAAATGGAAAATATAATTTCTAGATCTACAACTACATCGATTGAATTAAATATAGAAATTGTAACAGCTAATTATGAATACAAAGATATCAAAGCTAAAGAGAATTATGAGACACTAACAGGTAAAGAGATTATTTATTTACCTGCTTATTAAAGTTCATATGGTAACAATATAGAAAGCATGGAGGTGAAGCAGATGAATGATTATAAAGCAATAAAAGAGAATATTGAAGCATTAGAAAATAAAGAAGAATTTCAATCAAATATATGGGGAAAAAGCATTTTTAATATAACTGTAAGTGATAAAAATGTTTTTGATCTTACAGAAAATGATGAGCTTGTTTTAAAGATTATATATCATTTAGAAAATGTATTTGTAGAGCATTTAAAGCTTATTCTAAAACCAATTTTTACTGATTATGGCTTTAGAAGAATGACTAAGCGGTTAGAGGATGAAAAATGGATCTGGTCTAAGAATCTTAATCTAGGAAGGGTATATGCTTTAAATGAAAAGGCTGTTAAGTTAATTAAGCCCCATGATGCAATTCAAAAGAAGATTAATATTAGTGAAGCTAGTGTGTATCTTAACTATGTTAAAGGAGCAATTATAGCTAATAAAATTGAAAGCCTAGCTTTTCAGAAAGTCAGTAATTCATTTAAAAAAGAAAGTGCTCAGTTTAAGGAATTATATATCTATTATCAATACATAAAAAATATCGTTTATAAAGGTTTTTTAAAAAAGTCAGATGAGGAAAAAATAAATGAATTAAAATATGTTGGATATTCAAAAGAAGAAATAGAACAGTTCATAAATGGTAGTAAGCTTAAAAAGTTAAATGCGAATGAAATTAAGAAATTCCAGAAGAAGTATAAAAATAAATATAACGAAGTCTCAAAAACAAAGATGTATAAAGCTTTTCACAAAAGGTTTATTGGAGCAGATCCAGTTGAAGGAATGTATTTTTTTAAAGATTACCGTTCAAATTTATTTGCTAAGACTAATAATATTGATCTACTTAAGTTCTTTATGAAATCCAAGAATAACTATTTAAAGCATAGTAATAAGAAAGTTAGAAATGAAGTGCTTGCTTTATTAACATCAACAAGTAAGATTGCAAAACCATTTACTTACAGCAAAGATAGTGATGTAATACTCTTTAATGGAGAAAGTCTTAAATCCTATTTAGAGCTTGAAGAAGAATTGTCTTTTTATAGGAAAAGACTAGAAAGAGTTATGGGCTTTGAAAGAAGATATGCTAAGGATATAGTTGAACTTAAAAAAAGAGAGAATGATGAAGCTTTATTAGATAATAAAAATAAGAAATATAGGGCTGTCGAAAAATACCTAAATGAGATTAATGATAAGATAGCAAAGCTTGAAGAATATGTTTCTATAAATTTAAATGATAAAGAAGATGATCAAGCTTTAGTAAGACCAATGACTTTTGACATACTAAAAGATAATGGCATTTTTAGTGATAATTTAAGAAAAGTAGGTAATCAAGCAATTGTTGAACTTGGTATCGTTGATAATCTAAAGTATGGATTAGAAACCTCGGTTTTATTTAAAAGAATCTTCATGGCAAAACAATTTTTTCTTTTATTAGGAGAAGATGTCAAGATAAATTATAAGATCTATACATTTACAAAGTCCAGATATGATTATATAGAAAGTAGAATACCTTTGTTAGAAGATAAATTCAAGGGATTTACTTCAAAGGAATTTGGACAAGAAATAGATAATCTAGAGATCGTCAATTTAGAAAGAGAAAAAGTCTTAGAACATTGGCAATTCTACAATAAGATAAAAAAAGAAATTGAAGAAATTGCAAAGTAAAACAGCTCTAAACTCAAATGTTTAAAGCTGTTTTTTTAATACTAAGAATAGGGAGTAATAATTGATTATATGTATTTCTCTGAAAAAAATTCACTATAGATTATTATCAGATCAATTGATTTTGTAAAGAGGTAGGGTGGTGCATAAGATTAGTAATAAGCAAGATTATTATAAAGTTATTATTAGAACATCAAGAGAAAGGAGGATTATTCTATGGAAACTAAAAAAGAAAATTTTATTTTATTTAAGAAAGGGAACGATATTTTAGATTTGACTCAAGTCAGAAAAGAAAATACAAAGTATTTCTACATAATCCCTGAAATGAACTTTCCCACATCAAAGAAAATAGCCAAAGATAATATTGATAATTACAGGATAGTTGATTTAACGGGAAAACAAGAGTTAAGTTATTACATTGATCTTCTTTATGGAGATGTAGAAACAGTTATTAAAAGACTAGAGGAAATATTTATAAGCTATCAGTCTTTAGGTTTAGAATCTGAAAGGAGTGCTTTTTATCAATCATTAAACTTAGATTTATTAAGAAAAGCAATCGTGGTTGTAAAGAAATTAAGAGGAGACAGTGCATCATTAACAGATCTATTTGCATTATTGATTAGAAAAGACAGCAGGAAAATGATAAATGATTTTTCTAGGTTGCCAGCTAATCAAAGTGAAGTGATAGAGCTTGATTATATTAAAGATTACTTATTAAATGATTATTTCATGGACAAGTCTAAGACCTTTTATAATACTACATCATTAAGGCTATTTATTAATTATTTAGTTCAAACAATTAAAGCAAATGGTAAGAGATATACTTTATTTGACAAGTTGTTTGATGTAGATGTATTTACTTTTCCATTAAATATTAGAGAAGAAACTAGATTTTTATATCTAAATATTGTTGAGGAAATTATCAGTGAATATTTGACTACATTTGATTATGATAAGGTCGAAATCATTTCAATAGAAAATAGTGATTACAGTTTCAGCAGACTAAATAAAATTAGTTCTTTTCTTAATATGAATTCTAGATATTTTAGAGATTATTATAAAAAAGAAGATAAGGAAGTATTTATAGATTTTAGCAATACTGAAAATAGAATAATAGGATTTCCAATAATTTAGGGGGTGATTTAGGGTGAAGTATTATGTTGTGATTTATAGAAATATTCCAGAGGCATTAATTACTGATGACAAATCAGTAGCACAGGGAGCTAAGGGGCTATGGTCAGAGATTAAGGAATGTAGTAATTATTTTGAAGCAGAGAATATAAAGAGAGAACATATTAAAGAAGTTAAAAGTAGTAATTTCAACAATATTTCATATAAAAAGTGGTTAAAAGCCAAAAGAAATGAAGGGATTGAAATAACAGAAGAAGATTTAAATCTTCCTTATAATAGATTAGATTAATTATAACATTTTTATAATGTTCACAATAAAACAATATAGAGAGGAGAGTAGATTATTATGAATAAAGTTAAATATAGGTCTTGTGATAAGTATTTTGTTGTTTGTTATTATTCCGTGAGAGAGCCTAAAATATATGAAGAACTAGAGAAAGCATTAAAAGAAGTAGAAGATAAAGAGTATCCATTGCTTAGAGGTTATCAAACCCTTAGAGAAGCAAGTAAATTTAAAGAGAAGTATTGGGGCGACTGGAAGAAGGGAGATGTAATTTGTTACTGTTTATTACCAGATGAGCTAGAAAGAATATTAGCAAAATATAAAATTTCTCCATCAAAATAATTATAAAACAAAAATTTATGCTTAATATATAATAAGAAAAATAAAAATGGTCGGATTTGAGAGTTCTTATTGAAGAATTCATAAGGGTAGAGAGTTCATAGGTGCTCTCTACTTTTTTTATCAAAATCTTAAAAATGTGAGGTGATATTTAATGAAACGAATAGTCATTATAATCTTAGTTTTTATTTTTCTCTCTATTACTGTAACGGTAACATATGCTGATCTAATTACTGTTGATGATTTTCTTAGAGATTACAAAGATGAATATTATGAAATACGAATATTTACTTCAGTAGAAGAGTTTGAAAAGACTATAGTAACAAAAGAAGATATGGAAAGGTATAAGAATTTATCTTTTCATGAGCTTCCACGAAAATATGTTATTAATAATATTGATACACTTGATGAGTTAAATAAGAAGTATATAACTTTACCAATCGTTAAAATAATATGGATTGAAAATAAAGTATCTAATAAATTGTATGAAGTAATTTATTTTCTACAAAGAATATCAGAACCAGTGGGAATTATAGTTTTTATAATAGGAGCTTTCTTGATGTTAATAGGAACTCTTAATAAGAGATATTTTATCAAGGGGTTATGGGCTACTTCAACAGCTTGTTTATTTACAGGAATTATTATATATAGTGAAATTATCTTAGACGTATTCTGTAGTTGGCTTGTTAGTTAATATTTCTATAATGTCATCAAGAGAACATTAAAGGCACTTAATGCAGGTGTCTTTTTTCATTGTCTGAAATGCTTAAAATCTTGTTTAAAATGTATTTATACATAAAAAAGGTGATGCATACAATGTTAATATAAGGTTAATAAAAAAACATTATAGATTGAAAGGAGTTGTAATTTATGAAAAATGAAAAATTAGTTTATAAGACTGATATTGAAATTAGCAAACAAGGAATTAATATTCTATTTAAAGATATTGCTCTTTATTATGGAGAATCAAATGATTTAGAAGAAGCAGTTAACTTTGGTTTACACGAAGAGGAAAATAATGATTTCAAAGGTTATTACATAAAAAGTAAAAATATTAGAAATGGCCAAATTAAAGGTTTATATGAAAAAAGAAATATTGATACATATGATTTATCGGTTTTTGAATATGATATTCTATTTAAAATCGAAAGTCTAGCTATTGAATTAGGACTTATTAAGGAAGATTAACATTCTCTTCCTACTGACATTTATTAAATAAAAAAATGTATGAAAAGGAGTTGAGGTAAATATGGGTTATTATAAAAGAAAAAATAATAAGATTGATAAAGATAAGGTTTTATCATCTTTAATAAAAGAAGATATATATGAGTATTGTAATAGAAATGTAGGAGAACAAGTAGCAAATGCTTTAAAAGGGATTATTAATGATAAAGTAATAAATTTTTAGATACGGTAGGACATAGAAAAGATAAGAGATCTAACTTGGAATACGGAAAAGAGTTAGCAAGAGATAGTGTTTTGAGAAAATGGTTAGTAAATGATTCAGGATTAGAAGAATTGAATAATTGTATTGAAGCAGGATGTGATGCCATAGAGACTTTTAGAATAGATAATAAAATAGATAATACACCAGATCTATATGATCCTGAAACTGATACATATTATGAAGTAGTTAGTGTATATACAGATTTCTTAGAGGAAAAGGGATATATTCATTTTAGAGATAGGAAGCTTCTGCACTTAATAGAGTTACGAAAAACAAAAGAAGTTAAGATTGTTATTGTGGATATTACCAATAAGAATTATAGAATTATTGATGTTACAGATATTTATAAAACTACAAAGGTATTTGAAGATTTAGGATTCAGATATTTATTCTTTATTCCTCAGTTTGGTGATAAAGATGGCCATAGATTGTATTTAGACTATACAAAGTTTAAAAACATATATTTAAAAAACAAATTATACATATAGTATAATGTTCAAATCAAAACAATAAAGAAAGGAGAGATTTATAATGGACAAGAATAAATTAGAAAGACTTCAAGAATTAATTGACAAGGGTTATAAGAGAATTGATTCTAATTACAAATTAACAAGGGGAACAAGAGAGTTAATAACAAATGCTATAACTGAAAATAAAACAAAGAATAGATATGAATTATGTAAGGTTATTGCTGATGAGTTAGAAGGAAGGTATAAAGGAAAGTGTCTTGATTATCAATTAGAGAGAATGAATTTAGAAACTACTGGTGATATTCTAAGGGCAATCGACACATATATGTTTAAGCATTATAAAAAGAGTATTAAAGATAAAATTGAATAATGGAGGTGAGGTGATATGAAAAGGAGTATATTAGTGATACTTATTATTTTACTTGGAATTATGTTAGTTACTACAGAAGTCTTTGCTCATAATGAAGTAACATTTGAAATTAAAAACGGACAATTTGGAATAAAGAATTTAAAAGAAGATAGCAGAGAGGTTACAAATGGGTTCTTTGAAAGGTATAGAGGGTTTATTGTAGGTGTTACTGGATTAGGAGCTTTAACTATGATAGTAATGTTTATAATTAACTTCATTAGATTAGGTGTTAGTGCTGGTAATCCTCAGACTAGAACACAGGCAATAAAAGCTTTGTTTTGGACAGGCATATCAGCAACAGGTTTAGGAGGAATTACTATTTGGGCAGGTTTCTTCTATAATGCAATTTAGAGTTGATGGATAAACACAGAAATATTATAATGTTAATATAAACACAATATAAACAAGGAGGTGGAATACATGGATAAAATAACTTATGAGTATAAAACAATACTTAATATAGAAAAAATGATACATTTGACATATCTTATCATTTCTTTAACATTGCTATTAACAATTAAACCTGGAGCTCATACTTTGTTATTTTATTTGAATTTACTGTATTTTGGATATTTGTTTATAATTGAGAAATTCTTTTCTCTTAGTATTTTATATAAAAGTTCATACAATAGGTTTATAGGGGAAGCAGAGAGTAGAAAAAAAGATATTAATCTATGTGCTATTTTAAAAGATGAAAGGATTATAGAAGGACTAATCGTTATTAATGGAATTGTTCAATTGATTTTTACAGTTTTTCTATCAACTATAAAACCTATCATTGATAAGATATTTAATACAAGTATTCTACAAATTGATAATTTAATACAACAAGATAAATTGCTGTTTGTCTTTATGATTTTTATAGTAACTTGTATAGTATTCATTGTTCTAAATTCAGTTTTGAAAAGACGATTATATATTCTTGAAAAGGAAATTTAAAGCCCACTCTTATTTTAGTATGAAGAGGGCTTTTTTAGTAGAACAGCTAAAATCTCTGAAATGCAATTTAAAATTATGTATCAATATAGTGATGCATATCATAATAAAAAGTTCCAATAAAAACAATAAAATGAAAGGAGGGCATATTAATGAAGAGAACATTAAGTATATTTATTTTGACCATTATATTGTTGAATATTTTTATTGTTCCAGTCTTAGCGATTGGTGGTGAGAAGCATGAACATATTATGATACGGTCTTTATTAGATTTAGATAATAAGATCGTTCAAATTACTACCGATTCCAATGGAGCAAAAGATAATAAAGATCACTTAGAAGCAGTTTTTGGAAACTTTAAAGACTTTAGGGTGGGAGATAATTTAAAGCCTATTACTTTTGATGAAAAAAGATCGGATCATGTAGGAGTAGAATTAGAATGGAATCAGTTATTACCAGAGGAATACTTTGTTAGTGTTAGAAGCTTAGGAAATGGACAATATGAAAGAGTATTTTCTTCGGGTGATATTGATAAAGATAGATTTCCTTATATTGATAAAAGAAGTCTTGGAAACAATAAGGATGATAGAAAATTAGAAAATAAAGTTTATAATCATACTTCAAATGGAGATTTTAGATTTTTAGAATATCCATTTAGAACTTATAAAGAAAATGGAAGTTTAAATAGTGTTAGCAGTGGTGAAAGGGATAAGGCAGAAGAGGTAGCAACAAGACTGCAACACGGGGTAAGTAATCTAGTCAATTTTATATATGATGACAGAAGACCTGAAGATAAATACGAATTTGTTTATTTATTACAGAGGTTTATTCAAAATGTAGATGTTTCAGGAGGCAGTTTTGAATTTAATGGAGAACAACTAAATTTTAAAATTGGTAATCCAAATGGAAGTAACTATGATCAAAAGAAAGACAATGAAGCTAATAAAAACAAAACAAGTTATTTTTATGATATAAAAAATGATATGATTCAAATTTTTATGTGGAGAGGAAATAAACCTTTTAATGAGTTGAGATATGATGAATATAAGGTTACTGATTATGCTATTCCAAAAGGGTATCATTTTTTTAATGGTAAAGAACCTGAAATTGAAACTATGTATAATTATGATGAAGATAGTAAATTTTTCACATTACATCAGCAAATTTTAATAGCTTTAACTCAATATAAGACCAAATTGCAGACTGTAAGTAATACTACATTGATTGAACCTGATAAAGGAATAGTAGGAGATATTGAAAAATTTTTCGCAGGGGCAATAAATTTTATAACAAATTTAATGACAAGAGATTGGGATAATTTACTTTCACTAGGATATGTAGGATCGTCACTAAAATCATATGTATATATGTATTTACCAATTATGATAGCAATACATGTAATTATTACAACTAATAGGTTGGGAGTAGAGAAGGTAAAACAAGCATTGGCATTTTTGATTAAATCAGAAAAGCCAGATAACAAAATAACATATTGGGGAACTCTTGAAAATTCAGCAGTATCAACAGTGATTGTAATTTCTTCAATTCCATTATTATATGGGATGATGTTTTTATTAAAAGAGAATGGAAGTTGGCTTTTAGCATTAGCTCCATTAGGAAAGAATAGTTTAACAAGTGATAAATTGGATATGGCTATTGGAGGGCTTATGGTGACAATAGTTCATTTTATTATATATATCAATGCAATGGTGCATGTTATATTAGCACATATCAGATGTTTTCTTTCTCCTTTTTTAGTAGATAAAGACGTTTTTGTTAATCGAACACCACTAGGATTACCATTGTTATTATTCTGGGATATAGCCTTTACACCACTTTCTTTAATCACTCTAGGAGTAGCTTCTAATTTTGCTAATAGCTTAAATGTAAATCCTTTTGACCGTATAATTGTTACATTCATATTAATTCTTTCTGTAACTGGAATTTTGACTACAATAACAGGAATAGATATTTGGAACGTAACAAAAGCCATTGGAACATTAGGCAAAGGAGTAGCTTTAGCAGGGGCCACAGCAAAAGGAGCAGGTGGAGCTATGGAAAGATCAGGACAAAAAGGTCTAAGCAACAGAACTTCAAGTGGGGTAGCTACAAGTGGCAATAGTTCTTCAGCACAAGAGAATAGCAATTCAAGAGAAACAAGAACAGCAGATAGATCAGCAATGGCTACACAAATATCACAAAACTCTTCTAAGTTATCAGATAAAGTTTCAGATGTTTCAGAAAGAATATCAAATGACTTTAAGGAAGCATATGAATCAAGAGGAGGAGCTAGTGAGAGTATAGGAAATAAAGTATTAGCAGGAACAAGAATGGCAGGTAGAGGAGCACTTAATACAGCTAAATTTGCTTCTAGAAATTTAGGAAGAGCTACTAGAGGATTGGGTGGAGGCTTAGAAGCAGTAGGAGGTTTAGCTAGTTTAGATGCAGGATCATTTGCTAGAGGAGCTAAAACTTCTCTGGATGCTGGTTTCGATACATATGATAGTGCTAAAGGAACTGTATTAGATGGAGCTGATTATGCTAAGGGAGCAATAGCAGAAGGAGAATATAATAGAGATTTAGAAAGAAGACATGGAATTGATAATATCTCAAGTTCAACAGTTCCAAATAGATTTATAAGTTATGAGAGAGATATGAATCATCTATACAACAAAGGTGTAACATCTATCGCTAATAATAAAGGACAAATTGAAATGGGTTATGATTATTTTAAAGCTCCTGAATCTATGCAAAAGCAGTTAGATAAAATTAAAGAATATGATAAATCAGAAAAGAAAAGAGAATTACTTCATGAGATGGGTATAAACCAAGTCAAATATGATTACAAAACAGATAAAGTAAATGGTTTAACCTTAAAAGCTAAAATAGCACTACCAAACATGAATTTAAATCAACTGAGATTTGACTCTATGAATAACAGAGTTATAGAAGGTAAGAGTCAAGAAATGTGGAATAAAAATCCTAAAACCTTCTATGTTCCTAATGTAGATAGATATGAAAGACAAAGAATGGAGCAACAAGCAAATAAGACAGAACAAGTAAGTCCTAATGAAATATTAAATAAAAAAGCAAGTTTTAATAATTAGACTAGCCTAAAATGGTTAGTCTTTTTTTATAGTTCTGTTGAGAACACTATCATTCCTTGAATACTCCTTTCTTCAGTGTTAGCAAGAGGGAGTAGGTAGTATTCATCGTCAAGTTAAAAACTTCTTTAAAAACTGAAGTGAGGTTTTAAAACTCAAGAAGTCTTCATTGAAAGTTATGTTAAAAATTGTGTTTAAAAAGTTATTATATGAACATTAAGAGCTTATAATATAAAAATGTCAAAAAAGGAGCTTTAAAAGCAAATTAAGAGGTTGGAATTTTAAAAAGGTATAAACTTAAAAGTTGTTGGAGTTTATATGGTTTAAGATTCTAATCTTTTGTTGTTTTTGAGTTCCTTTTATTTATTATAGGGAGGAATTTAAGATGGCAAAGAATAAAGTTTATCAAATTGTTCAAGAAAGGTTTATTAAATTAATTGAGGAAGCGATTAATGGTGATGATAAGAAATTGCCTTGGGAAAAACCTTGGGTAGGAAGACCAAAAGTAAATTATGTTACAAGAAGACCATATAGAGGAATGAATTTATTCTTACTTCCAGAAGATGAGAATGAATTTATTACATTTACTCAATTAAGTAATCTAAGAGAAAAAGATCCAAGCATAAAACTAAAAAAAGGATGTAAAAAACATATGGTATTTTATTGGAACATAGTTGAAAAAGAAAATGAGGATGAAGAAACTGAAACTATTCCTATTCTTCGCTATTATACTGTCTATAGCATAAATGATGTAGAGGGCTTAGAAAGCAAGTTTCCTACTTTTAATCATGAAGATAGTATAGAAGAAGCTAACAAATTAATAGAGGAGTATATTAACAATAGTAGAATTAGTTTTAAAGAGGTAGATGGAAGTGATAGAGCTTTTTATTCACCAAGTAGGGATTACATTCAAGTTCCAGCTAAATCACAATTTAAAGATTTAGAAGAGTTTTTTTCTACATCATTTCATGAAATAGCACATTCAACAGGTCATCCTTCAAGACTTAACAGATTTAAAGAAAGTGAAAGTAGCATCTTTGGATCTGAAAATTATAGCAAAGAAGAGTTGACTGCAGAGATGACTTCGGCTATGATTCTAGGTGTGCTAGGGATAGAAAATAGAAAAGTAGAAAAGAATAGTGTAGCCTATCTTTATGGATGGATGAAGGCTATTAAGGAAGATATTAATCTAATTATAAGTGCATGTTCAAAAGCACAAAAGGCAAGTGATTTTATTTTAAGCAATATTGAAGAACAAGAAGAAGTTGCTTAAATAGGGAGGAGAAAAATAATTTCATATGATACATCTCCTAAACTTGCTTAAGATATGCCTTTTGAATATCATATGCACTTATGCATAGAATCTAAGGACAAACAATATAGACAATAAAAATAAAAAATTATGGAGGTGTTTGATATGAAAAAAATGTTATTCAGTTTAATTTTAGTAAGTGTATTTATGTTATTGTTTTCTGTAAATGCTTTTGCACAAGAAGTTCCTGAAAATGATGTTAGGGCTTTCTATAATAACGAAGAAATAATTCTCCCAGAAGACTATGGGAAAATTCTAATTGATAATCAGAGTAGGACTATTATTCCCTTGAGAGGTATTTCAGAGGCATTAGGATTAAAGGTAGATTGGGATCAAGATACATGGACAGCAACTATTGATGATAAAGTAAAAGTAACCATAGGAGATAACAAAGTAGTAACTCCTGAAGGAATAGTCAAAATGGACACAAAGGCAGTTTTAATAGAGGGTAGAACCTATGTGCCTTTAAGATTTATTTTAGAATCATTAGACGGGTTTGAAATAGACTATAATTTTACATCAGGATTTCACAGAATAGATATTTTTTCATCAGTTGAATCTGAGTTTGAGGAAGAAGATAACAAAGCGAATGTAGAAGTTAATTTTAAGGAAAACTCAAAAGCTAAAGATTTCGAAGAAAAATACGGAGAAGATAAGGTAGACATTACTAAAGGACATATTACAGCAGACAAACAAGGATATAAAGGTAAGTTTGCTTCACTTCAATTATTTCATTATCCACTTGAAAATGTTTATTCTTTAACAGTAGATAACCTGCAAGGTGAAAACAGAGAGATGTTTAAAGATATGTTATGGGTAATTGATATACCTTTTGAACTTTCAGAATTCTTAATTAAAGACTGGGATCAGAAAGGAAAACTATTCGAAGCAAATAGGTGGAATACTTATAATGATGAAATTCAATATAGAGTGGAAGAAAGACAAATTGGAGCAGAATATTTCTTTAGGGTAAAAAAGTAAGCAGTCATAAAAACATGACTGCTTATTTTTTTCTAAGTTATGCATAAAATGTTTATATATGAACAATAAAAATAGAAAGGAGGAAAACAAATGAAAAAGTTCAAGTTAATATTTTGTTTTATTATATTAGTTAGTTTAACGATGAGTATGGACAAAGTATATGCTGATAGAGGAGGAGAAAGATTAAGATCAGACTCGCATATTCTGTTACCTTCAGGTCAAGTAATGCCACATTGGTATGAGCATACAGATCAAGAGGATGGAGTATATAAAAGATGGTATCTTTATGATACGGCCTTAAAAGAAGTGTTAGAATTTCAAATTAGTGAAACGAAAATTTATGGACAGACAGGTCAATTAAGTTATTTTACTACACCAACTGATAATCCAAAGAATTTAGCACCACTAAAAGATCCTAATAATTTTGATGATACATTTGACAACACATCTAATCGAAATAACAGTATAGGTTATTCTTATATATCTAGATGGGGTAAGAGATACCCTACTGTATACCCAAATATACCTATAATACCAAATTATTTGGTTGGTTTAGATAATTACAACTTCAAAGATGGGTCTCATGATGTTTATACATATATACCAGACCCACAACCAGACCCAGATAAAATGTTTTTTACACATCCAAGTGGTATTCAAGGAAATGTGAGACAAACGATGACATGGGATGGAATTTCAACTTCGTTTATTCATATGACTGTTGACCATATATCTGATGAAGTTAATGGATATCAGACTAGGAAGACGTTAATAAAAGAACCGTGGAAAAAATACCCGTATAGAGTTTCTGAAGGATTCTTTAACAAAGAATTCAGAGAAAATGGTGAGGTAGTAACCGAAGAATATACACAATGGTATCAAATATTTGCTTATTATAACAAAGGCTTAGAAGAGAGTATTAAATATCAATGTAGTTTAAATGGATTACAGCCCACATTAGAAAATCAAGTTAAGATGTTTTTTAAATACTTCTCGATTGATTATCCACCAACAATTGATGCCTATGGACATGCTAGAGAACTTCACACAAGTGGTGGGAGTGTTTGGTCGGCTAGTGTTCAAGCACCTAAAATACTTCCAGTTAGAAATTTGCGAGTAGCTTCTGAAGAATTCCCTTTAGGAGATTATAAAGGAATTGAAGTATATAGAAATGGAGTTAAGTTAAATCCAGAAACGGATATTTTAAAAGTAGGAGATAAGCTTGAAATTAAATACTATGTAGGTTTAGAGACATCGATGGAAGAAGAAGTAACATTTAATAAGTCAATTAAAACGAACATTGGTTATTTACTAAACGACAATACAGACTATAGCTATGCTGATTATTTCAAACCTCTAGTTAGTAGTAAAAATTATCCTAATACTCCTTTAAAACCTGTTTCTAACGGATATTTAGTTATAGGAGATAATATTAGACTAGATTACCCTGAGAATGTAGCAACATACGAAGAAGGAATAGTAGTTCCAGAGCACACAGGAGCAGGAGAAGGTGTTAATAAGATAACTATTTATGGTGTTCTACCTTATCAAAATGATTTTTATACAAGTGATAATATAGATGAAACTGATAATCAAAAAAGGGATGATGATATTAGCACAATTACATTTGAAGTTGAAGCTAAGAATTTAAACGATCTAGAGGTTAGCAGTATTGAGCTGAGAAATCTTAACGGAAGTAAAGTAGATGAAGTAATTAAAGGACAAGATTATAAGTTAGTCTTTACATATAAAAATATAGGACAAGAAGAAACAAATATACCTATCAATTTTGGTATTTATACTAATACATTAAAAGGTCAGTATTTCAATATAAAAAGAGATGGAATTATAGGTAATACAGTTAATAGTGTTCTCAACAGAACATTATTAAAAGGACAAGAAGCAGAGTTTATAGAAGATATCCATATTCCAGTAAATACTTTAGATAAAACGTTCGAGCTTACAGCATTTATTCCAAAGAATTATGATACTTCAAAAGATAATATTTATATTGAAGCAGATGATATTAAAAAATTAGAATTACCTATTAAAGGTATTACAGAAATTCCTGAGAATTTAGCTATTAAGGATATTAGGTTAATTAATACATATTCTAGAGAAATTTATGATAAGAAAAATCCTGATGGAAGTTATTGGTTCGAGTTAAATAAAAGTTATGAAATAGAAGTTATTGTTGAGAAGACACATGGAGTAACAGCTATTGATTATCCTAAACTTGAATTAGAGATTAGAGATAGTCAAGATGCTATACAGCAGTTTAATTTGACAGGAGATAAAAGGCTTCAAAAAGTTGGAGATACTACAACATTTAGACTGAGGGGATATAGAATAAATAACAGCTCTAACATTATAGATGTTTTTGCTAAAATTCCTGATGCATATACAGCACAGGGGCTTGACGATAATCCAGCAGACAATACGATGTTTAAGCAGTGGAGATCCAGCATTGATATTATGGTCACACAATTCGAATTAAATCCACGTAGAATTAAAATTGGATCTGAAGAAGAGCTTCCTACTATAAATATTGGATTTAATGCTACCGTCTCAATTAATACAACAGAAGATATAGATTATTTAGATGATATATTAGCAGTTGTTCAAGACAATTCTAATAGAATCGTGTATCAAGAAAGAGATATAGTTTTTACCAATAATAAGACAATCATTAATTATACTGGAGAAATAGAAAATTATAGAGTTAAGGACGGCAATAATCCGTTTAGACTAATTGCTAATTATGACAAGAATGTTTATGAGTGGAATGGAACAAGTAATCCTTATTCTAATAATGTAGCAACAGCCAATTTACTTGTAGAAAAAGATAGAGAGTATCCAGAGGAAATTCCATGTAGTGATTATAATTTACAAAATAACTGGTCTGTTACGTTTAGAATGTTTAAGAAGACTGGAACATTAGAATCTAAAACAGTATCTACAAAAGATGGTGGAACAAAAACAATCTACTATTGTGTAGATGTGGAAACAGAATCTTGGGAAGAAACAAGAAGCTATTATGAAAAGTTCCAAATCGAAGCAGTAATGTTTAGATCTCCTTCCACTATAGATAAATATGGTGGAGACGGATGGATTAACATTAAGGGTAATAGTAATGGTATCGTTAGAGCGGGACAATGGTATGAGTTCTATATTGTAACTTATTACAACACCAACAGGACAAGTGTTCCTTCTACATATAGACGGAATAAGTGCAACTACCAAACCAGGTCTCCAAATGCTCCTTCAATAGCGAATGTAGATAGAATTAGTTTAGCTATTAGTGGATATGGTAAAAAGGAAGTCTATATGCTAAACCAATATTCAACCAGTGGATCTTGGTATAATCAAAGAAAGTATTTTAGAGCACCATTAAAAACTGATGCTATGGGAGAAACGGTAACGAGAAGATACATTCCAACAACAGGTGAAAATGGAATTATTAACTTAAGAATAGTAACCGAGAAGTTTGATGGATATACTCACGATGAAGATTACAATGGACTACCCCTACAGGATTGTAGAAACGAAAAGATCTATGTAAAAAATCCTTTAAATGTGAGGTCTCAGAAAATCGGAGGTAATTAAAATGACAAAACCCTTGAAAAAAAGGGTTTTGTTATTTTTTTATACTTTTTTACGTAAGAGGTTGAAATTCAAATAAAAAAATGTCAATATGAATTAATAAGACTTTTAAAGATTTATTTAACTAGAAGATAAAAATATTTTAGGAATTATTAAATACAACTTACGAAAAGGAGATTGATTATGAATTCAAAATATAAAGTAAGAGCTAGTTTTAAGTTTGATTATTGGGAAAAGGGAGTAACAATGGAAAGCAAAAAAAGTATTTCTACTATTGAGGAAGCAGAAAAAGAAGTTTATCATTTTTTACATAACGTTATAGAAAAAATACTAAATAAAGATGGTATCGAAGTTGAGTATGATAAGATAATATACGTTCCAGACGATTATACAGCAACTTTTGAAAGTGGAGAAAGGTTATTTGGAAGATTGGAAGGCAAATTATGCAATGAAGAAGGGGAACTCTTTATTGATATTCTAGGCTAAAATATAAGGCTCATTGGGGACAGTAAAAAGCCCCAGTGGGCTTTTTTACTTATCAAGGTCTATAAATTTTAATTTAGAGTTAGTAGGAAAAACTTCATCATATACTACATCAATTCTAATATTAATTAAATCTTCAATTTCTTCATTATCAATAATATCTTTGAGGTTATATAAAACAAATGCTTTTAGGCTTTGAAAAAAGAAGTCATCAAAATCTTCTTCCTGTGTATTTACACAATTTACAGAACTAACATAAATATGTAGGAATTTATCTTTATCTTTCTGATAAAAATAGTCCATAAACAGTCTATAATAGAGTTTGTTAAAGATAAGCTTTTCAACTATCAATCTAGCTATTTCTTTCTCATTATCATTGGCTTTTAGGTGTTCGGGAGCATATAGAGCAAGATTTAATATGTCCTTTACATCAATCTTCTTACCTAATATTTCTGATATTCTACCGTCAAAATCCGACAATCTTATCATCCTTTCAATAAAGTAATTTGTTTCAGTGGGAGTTTTAACTCCACCACTGAAATAAAGAAGTCTTGCCAAAGACTTTTTTAACTTGACGAAAAGGCGACACCATCCTGCTGAAGCTGAGAAACAGGTCTTTGAGGAATGATGAAATGCTTTAACTTGAGCAAATACTATCTCCCTCTTTAGAGGGAGGGAGTATTTGTGTTAATGATTAGATTTCAAGTTCTTCTATATCTTCAAGGTGTTCTGGAAGTAGAAGAATTTCTTCTTCATTTCTTTGAGTTATATAATCTATAATATTGTCTTTATGTATTTTGGCAGTATAAAGTCTAGCATTGTCTTCACCAAATCTATTAGCAAAGAATAGAGCACTTTCTTCATCGATGCTCCAAGAAAAAGCATTATCAACTGTATTAGACTGAGAGCCTTCACCCCTATAAACAGTTAAGTAATCATCGCCATCAAAGTCTAACTCTTTAAGAAATTCTTTGTCATTTTGATATGAAAATACTTTCTTTATGAAATCACTATTCAGTTCAGCAAAACCGTATTCAGATCTCATATAGACTATTCTGAAACAAGGGAATTTAATATTGTCAGGGATTTTATTAAATAGATCTTCATAAGCCTTAAATAAGAATTGTTTATCAATCATAAAGAATAAGTCTTCAAATTCCTTTTTCTTGATTATATTATTGATTTTTTCTTTTTCAAAAAGAATTGATTCATAGATATTATACTGTTTTAAAGTATCTAAATCAGTAGCAGGTAATGGTAAGTAAACATAATCATTAAAATCTAAGTAGAAAAATTTAAAGTAATCCTTCTCGCTGTAATAAATATTATTTGTTTCTTCACCAAAATACTTTTTAAAATCTTCTAATGAATTTACTCCGATCTTTTTTAGTGCTTCATTGTTCATTTTAGTTATAGCAACCATACTAATTCCTCCTTCTTTTAGACCATTATATTTTATCATGAAGGTAAAAAGGGTTTCTATATAAATTTCTAAAATAAGTCGTGATAGAACTAATTCTAGTTATAATGTTACTATTAGGACAATATAATATAGTATATTAATAATAGTATGGTAAAAGTCATATTTTCACACCTTTCGTGAATGTTATACTGGAATATAATATTCGCTGACAAGTTTAAATTGACGATTAAGATTTATTGCATTGAAAAGGGATAAGCCATATATAAGAGAGCTGTTAATTTATTGTTTTCTTATGTAATGCTTATACTGAAATACAAAATAATAAACCACTTAGTTCGTTAGCCTAAGTGGTTAAAAACAATCACTTGTCTCTAAAAATTGAGGGTTTAATGATGTTTTTTCATAAAGCATGAAAATGCATGCTTTATGAACTTAAATATAGCAAGTAAAGCTATATTTATTAATATAAAACTTATAACTAGAGGTATCATGTCGATCCTACTTTCGTAAATTTATACGGCAATATAAATTTACAAACAAGTGTATATTAAAAAACATTGATTTGGCGATCAATGTTTTTTAATTGCAAGGTTCAGACGATATAGAACACTATTTTATAAAAATGTATTTATAAAGTTACTATTATAACAATATAATATATTATTAAAAACAAAATAGAAAATGTTCCAGTCGCTAATCAGTTTTGGAAGAACTGATTAGCCGATTGCCTTGTAAAGCAGATACAAGAACAATCACTTACTGAAACATTGTTATACTTAATAGTATGCAGTGGTAGGTGGATTATTCAATTAGATCGGATTATTCGACACTTATAAGTGTTTAATATATACAAGTGCTATCGGCTTAAAAGGCTGGTAGCACTTTTCTTATTATAAAAACTTTAAAATCCTATTATGAAGCAAAAAAAGTAATAGGTTCTATAAGGAGTGTAGGCTTCGATCTTTATAGAGCAAATTGAATAGAGAAAAACCTTACAATTAAAATAATTGGGGTTATACCTTTTAGAGTAGAGCCGAGCTGGTCGAATAATTTCTATAAAGATTTATTCTTTCAAAAAGTCTTTAACTTGACTACTCCCACTCGTGGGAGTTTTGAAGGATGAAATTAAAGAAGGTATATATCAGTTATTAACAGAGATTCTGATAATAAAAGAGAAGCTAGAAGAGGCTAAAAGCCAATATAAGTTTGAAAACCTTGATCGGGACAAATTTTTGATAAGTTTTATTGTCCTAGGTGAAACTGGTAATTAGGAAAATCCTAAGTTGCAGAGCTCAAAACAAAGAGGTGAGTAAAGACCGACTACGTTGATGTAAAAGTCAGCAGGTGTCACTAAGTATCTATATATGCAATCTACAACAAGATAGTAGAACCTGTTTAAAAAGGAAGTTTCCTCCTTTCTGAAATAGCACCTTCTTCGGCAGGTTTCTAGGGAGTGCCCCATAAGGAATAGCATAAATAGATCGGAATAGAAAATATTGATGCAATAGTTCAATATTTATCGTGTTCCAGGTGAGGACAGAGTGAGACTCGAAGATTTTCTTTTGGTTATTATCTTATTTATTGCTTCTAAAGTAAGATAATTTAGTCATAGAAAGCATTATAGCTTTTTTATGACCTTTAGAAAATAAGGGACTTAAGGTGAGATCTACCCTTTTTTAGAACAATGAAATTTAAAATATAAAATTTAAATATATTTTTTCTTCACATCAAACATTGTTTCATAATGAATTTAAAAACTCTTAAAGAGAAAGTTATTAAATAAGGAAAGTATTAATTCTCAATTATTTAAAGAACTCTTCTAAAAGAGAGCTATTTCTAGAAGAGTTTTAATGTTTGAATTATCATTGATTTAAACTTTCCAGAAGTTAAGATATTATAAATAATAATCAAATATTGAAGAGTTGGAAAGTTTTCCGATAACAGCAAATCAAATCTCAATATAAGTTATTATAATAAAAAATAAATTGCTTATGATTTGATTTGTCTGGGGTCTACCTAACGGGTCAGATCTGATAATGGCCAAAAAAGGAAGTCATTTATAAAATATATAGTAAAATATTTATTGAGTGAGAGCTTCCTTTTTTGGTTCTTAAGTAATCAATGAAACTCAAACTTTATCTCTTTCAGAGAATGACTTGATATACCATTAAAAAGTTAAGATAACAATTAAAAATATCTTTACAAACAAAATAGAGTATTCAGAAATATACCTTCTTGGTATGTTAAATAAACTCAACATAACTATATTAAATCAACAGTAGAAAATATAGTTAAAACAACTATTAAATAAACGGTTAAATAAATTAAATAATCAACAATGAAATAAAGATAAAAATAAACAATAGATTTAACAGTTAATTAAATTATTAAATAAACTATTTAAAATATTGATAATTCGACAGTAGAAAGAATTATTTTTTAAAGTGTTGAAAAAACGATATTTTCTATTAAAAAGTAGTTGATGAGTCAATATTGTTGTGATAACATGTTGCTAAGCTAGATGACCTTCTAAGTGTTGTAAACACTGAGGTGTAAGCCAAATAGAAAGAGGTGGTTAATATTAAAATTCTAGAAGTGTTTTATATGTTAGATGACAACTCTATGATCGGAGCTAATATCCAACTAGATAAAGATGAAGCACAATATTTAACTATAAACGATGAATCTGAAATGCTTGTAGATGAAGTTGAGTCAACTTTATTTAAGAAATGTGAAGTTATTTTAAATCAACTAGGCTATATGATAATTAATAGTTTTATTTATTATGATAAGGAAAGTAATATTTTAACTTTTGAAGTGAAAAAGTAGCTATTTAATAATGTTCACAAGAAAACATTAAAGGAGGGTTCTATTATGAAAAAAGTAGCTGTCTTCGGTAGAAAGGGAGGAATTGGCAAAAGCACCTTGAGTGTGAATCTAAGTCATGCTTTTAGTAAAATTGGATTTAAAACACTTTTAATTGATCTCGATTCGCAAAACGATTCAAGTCTTTTCTTAGGAATACATAAAGACCAATATAATAAAACATTTGATGATTTATTTGATATAAAAAATCCAACTAGACTAGAAGATGTCATTATTGAAGCCAGGGAAAACTTATATCTTATTCCCAATAATCAATTAGAGTATGTAGATTCGGAACTTCATAAATCAAGTAGAATTGACAAAATATTATCTCATAAATTAAAAGATTTAGAGCAAATGGACTTTGATATTGTTTTATTTGATAGTGCCCCCACCCGAAACAAGATTAACGATGCAGTTCTTTGTTATGTGGATAGTTTAATATTACCAGTCCAACTTCAGAGTGCATCCGTAAGATCGCTAGGAAATATTTATGATTATATCTCAGAAATGTATTTATCACCATCAATTATAAAGGCTGTCATTCCTAATATGTTTAATTCTATAACTAATGATAGTAAAGAAAATTTAGCTTTCTTGCATGAGTTCTTTTCAGAGCAGGACATTCTGACACCTGAGATACCTGTAAGAACTAAAATTTCAGAAGCTGGAAAGTTAGGAAAAACAGTTTTTGAATACGATCCAGAGGCTAGTGAAATCTTCTTGAAAGTTGTGGAAAGAGTGGTGAGCTTAATTGTCTAAGGAATTCGGAAACTTTGACCATATAAAAAAGCAAATGATAGAGCAGAAAAAAAGAGCCGAGGAGACAAAACCCACATTAGAAAAAGAAGCCCAAGATACTAAAGATAATCAGCAACCAGAAGAAGTATTTACAATTAGTATTACACCACCATCTGAGAAAGTAGAGAAGAAAGCAGTTAATTTTTATTTATCTAAATCATTAATTAAAAGAATTAAGAGAGGGGCTAAACAATATAACAAAAGAGACAGTATTTTTTTAGAAGAGGTAATGGATCAGGTATTACAGAGCATGGGGTTATAGCCTTTTTTATTTATAATATTAAATTCTGTTTTAATGGAATTATAATATTATCACAGGTGCTATCCTTTAATTAATCAAGTTAAAAGCTAGCTTGAAAAAATAAAAAAGGAGCTGATTTATTATGATGAAAATTGCAGTAGGAGAGAGTTTTCCATTAAAAATTAACACAGTAGAAGGTAATACACTACAGTTATTAGGAGATTTCCCATTCTTTATTAGTAAGTTTCGTTACCCTTGTAAAGAGGAGATTAAAAATTACACTAATGGAAATTTAGAGTTTAGAGTATTAAGTAATGAAAAAAAATCATTTCACTTATTACTAATTAAAATCGGGTCAATGGTTCAAGAATGTGTATTTAATTCTAATATATATGAAGATAATGAGCTAGAAAATTATATTATCAATGAAAACAATGTTTTTAACATTATACTTCTTAATTCTTATGATAGGGTAGAAGTTTTAAGAGCAATTGGACTTACAGAAAAGATAAGAAAAGCTTTATGTCAAATATGGACAGATATGATAAATAACAATGTAGACCAAGAAGAATTTTTAGGGTGGTATTGGAACTTAACAAGAAACTTCACCACTAAAGAACTTTGGAATAGAGCGACAGTAATTGGAAGAATGAGAAAGGAGGATTAATAATATGAGCAAATTAATTTATCCAAAAGAAGTATTAGATAAATTAGATAGTAAATTTGAAATCAAAGATATACCAGGACCATTAATAACCAAAAACTTATTGATAAGATTTGCTGAACTAGGTGGAGAGGATTTAGGTTGGAGAGCATCTGATAGATTTAAAAATATATTAGATAAAGATATACTAAATAAACTGCTTAACTGTGAAAAGCTTAATCATGAACTATTAGCCAGTTTATTAAATAAATTATATGACAATGAAAAAATTGTAGATGAAGAATTAGCAAAGAAAATTGTAAATAGATTTCCACATTTGTATGATTATATACCTATAAATTCTAGAACAGAAGAAGTCCAAATATTAGCACTTAGTAAATTTGAAAAGGAACATTACCAAATAAAAAATTATTATTTCTATAGATTTTATCGTTCTATTTTAAAGGACAGCTTGGAACTTATTAATAACGTTAATAAAGAAGACTTGAGAAGGTTTGGTAAAGAATTATTTGAATCTATTGTAGATGGTTCTAAGGATAGAAAAAAGTATGTTCTAAATTTCTTAAAAGAAAACACAGATAATCAAAAACTTATTAACCAAGTCAGAGCTTTTAGATTAAATAGTCAATAATGTCTACTTCAAAAAATTATAGGAAAAATACAGTTTTTCTTGAAACTTGGATGAATTTTACATATAATGTTGGATAGTGTCAATTAGGAAAGGGGAATATAGGCTTGACCAGAAAGGAACAACTACAACTAGAAATAGAGTCTCGTAAAGAAGACTTGAATAGAAAAATAATAGACAATAATGTATCAAAAGATAAAATATTAAGTCTTAGCCAAGAATTGGACGAGCTAATAGTTCAATATACTAAAATTGAGTTTGATATCTTTTTATAAAATTTAATGATGTAATGTCAGGACACCTAGATTAGGTGTCTTTTTAAATTTATACTGGTTTATAATGTTACCTTGATAACATTATAGATGTTTGTATATAATTAGACTGTTAAAAATATCAATAATCACTTACAATGGAAGTAAATAGTTTTATAAAGGATTGATTCGGATGATGGATTTAATTGGTGAAGTAAGAGACTATATTAATGAACCACATACACAATATAAGTTAATGAAAAACTTAACTCATTGGCATCAAGTTTGTAGTTCTCTAGATGTATTGGAAGATACTACATGGGGAATTGAATTCTATAATAATAGCGACTATCCTGCAGAGGTAGGAGGAAAGTATCTATATACATATGGCTTATTACAATTATTATTTGTTCAGCAAGATGCTATTAAGCATCTATCAGAGATATTTAATATAGAAGTGAACCTAAAAAGGGACTATCCTGAACTTTATGAGATTAGAGAAATCAGAAATGATACAATAGGACATCCAACTAAAAGGGGACATAAAGATCCATCCTATATCTATATATCACAGATAACTTTAAATAAAAGAGGATTTCAATATTTATCTAAAATTATAAATGAAGAAATGGAATTTAAAGATGTTAATATAATTGATTTAGTTAAAAAGCAGAAAAATCAAGTTTCTAATATACTAAATGAGATTATTAACAAGCTTAACAATGAAAATAAGTCACATAAAAGTAAATTTAAAAATAAAGCATTAATGGATATGATTGATGGATCTATTTACTATGACTTTGCTAAACTTTATGATAATGACACCTTTATTCAAGTAAATCTTGACTGTATAAAAGATGTTTTTTCAGAAATTAAAGAAGGCATAGCTGAAAGGTATTTTTCTATTGAAGCATTGGATTCGGTATTTCATTTATATAAAGATATAGATTACTTGATTAATAAATTAGAAGGATTACTAAATACTTATGAAGAACTAAGTGACATGGAATATAAATTAACAATAGAGTCGTTAGAACAGAAATATGAAAAATTAGTAAAAATCTGTGAAGAGATAGATGAAGAATTTGCTATGGAAGAGTAGGGATACTATGAAAAAAGGTTTCGATATTATTAATTATCAATCACTGTTATCGCAAATAAATACTATTATTGAAAAGTATAATACTGTTCAGAAGGAAACTGGAGGATTCTTTAATATATTTTCTATTTTAAATATGGAAAGATTAGAGGTTCAAACTCACTCAGCATTTATATTTGAATTATTAAATCCCGAAGGAAGTCATAACCAAGGGATTGAATATCTAAAAATTTTTATAAATGATATTTTAGAAATAGATGATTTTGATTTTACTACTGTCAAAGTGGAAAGAGAAAGAAGTATTGGAAGCCTAGGTAGGATTGATTTAGTTATTGAGAATAAAGACAATATCTTTATTATAGAAATTAAAATTGATGCAGGGGATCAGAGAAACCAACTTAAAAGATATAATGAATATGCTTTAAAGACAGGCAAGCAATACTATATATACTATCTAACATTAATTGGGGTAGAAGCAAGTGAATTTAGTGTAGGGGATAGCGATATAGTCTATCAATGTATATCTTTTAAGCACCACATCATAGAGTGGATTAATGAATGTATTTGTTCTGGTAGAACACCACTACTTCCTATAATCAGAGAAACATTAAATCAATACTCTAAATTAATAGAGAAAATTACAAATACAGTTGATGAGGGATTGAAGATGGAGATAAAAGAATTATTATTAAGGGGCAATAATCTTGAAATAGCAGAACAGCTTGCACAAGTTATTCCTTATGCTAAAGCTGAATTAGAATATAATTTTTGGATGGAGCTTCATAAGAATTTTACACCTCAAATTGAAGCTTTAGGATATAAATTCATTGATGATGGATTCTTCAAAGATAATAATGAAGATATAGAAGAAATAGTAAGTGCTAGAAGTAAAAAATCAGGAGATATTTATTTTGAATACCTTATAGGAAAATATAATGAACAAAAATTAATCTTGTGTATCGGAAATAGTGGATATGATAATCATTTATATATCATGTTAGTTCTTTATAATGGAGAGAATGAAAGATATATTAAATACACTGAGTATGATGAAGGACTACTTGAAGCAATTGAGGATTTAGGTTTCGATAAAAATTCTAATTATAAATATACATATTTAAATCATGATCTAAACTTTCATAGTAATGGAATTGTAAAACTAACAAGCGAAGATTACTTAATAGAAGCTGTTAATCAAATAGGGAATCAAATTTTAGAGATAGTTAAAAACATTAATTCTAATATTGAATTAAAGAATCTTTTAAGTATATGCAAATAACTTTATCCTCCTAAATTTATAGGAGGTATTTTCATAAAATAAAAATGTTATTTATGGATTACAACAAAAATAAATAAAAATTTATGCTTGACACTGGAAAATATATGTTATAATATAAAGATGAATCAAGATAAATATTGTATAAAGACAAAAATAACATTTAGAAAGGAGGGAGGTGCATATGAGATTAGGTGATGTTAGTGATATCAGAACTGGTTTAGTTTTATCAAGGAAAAAAGCACAAATAGAGTCTGATATTATTAAGAAATATAAAACTTTAACTTTAAAGAGCTTTAATGAAGATGGTATTTTAAATTTAGATGACCTTGAAGATTTCGACAGCACTGAAAAATTAGATGAACGATATCTTACACAAAAGGGCGATGTAGTAATCAGATTAAGTCATCCAAACACTGCCATATATATTAGTGATAACATAACTGGATATATTATACCATCACAATTTAGTGTAATAAGGCTTGGAGTTGAAAGTTTAATACCAGAGTTCTTATCAATCTACTTAAATAGCACTAAGGTAAAGAAGAAAATTTATAAATCTCAATTTGGTGCAACAATTCCAGTCATTAAAAACAGTTTCTTAGAGAATTTGAGGATTAATGATTTGTCGATAGATAGGCAGAAAGCAATTGTAGATATACATAATCTACATCTAAAAGAGAAGGAATTATTGAAAGGATTGATAGATGAAAAAGAAATGTTATTTAAAGCTGTCTTTAGTCAGCTTATTAAATAAAAAATTCAGGTTAATAAAGAAGAATGTCCACGGACTGGCATCCATGAACATTCGTAAGGATTTCTATAAAACTGTATACTTAGTTATATTGTAATATAAGTTTATGAAAATTACAAATAGAAAATTCCTTACATACTTTATTAACCCCAGTAAAGGGGTGACTTTGGTGAATAGTAGTTAAAGTTTGATTATCGGATGTAATAAGACTATTTAAAAAACCAAAACTAAAGGAGGAATTTTTATGTATTTAAGTAACTATGGAAAATTTGAGATTTTTAAGGATAGGGCTGGAGAGTATAGGTTTCGATTAAAAGCTCCTAACGGTCAAATTATTGCTGTAAGCGAAGGATATACTACAAAAACTGCTTGTAAAAATGGTATTGAGGCAGTAAAGAGGTATGCTTCAACAGCAACAGTTAGTGACCTAAGTTAAAAATTTCCATAAGGGAGCTTTAAGCTCCCTTACAAATAATCTTAATACTAATCACAGGAGGAATTTAAATGGATAAAACAACGAAACAGAAAACTATTAACCAATCATTATGGAAAGCCTGCGATACTTTCAGAGGTAACGTAGATAGTAGTGTGTATAAGGATTATATATTAGTAATGCTTTTCCTGAAATACTTAAGTGATATATATAAGGAACATGTAGAGGAGTATAGCAAGAAATATAATGGAGATAAAGTTAGGATTGAAAGAGCATTAAAAAGAGATAGGTTTGTTTTAGATGAAATTTGCACATTTGATTATCTTTACTCTAAAAGAAATGAACCTAATATAGGTGAAATTATTAATACAGCATTAGAACACCTTGAAGAAGAAAACAAGACAAAATTAAGAGGTGTATTTAGAAATATTGATTTTAATAATAAAGCAATCTTAGGAGATACAAAAGAAAGAAATGCAATGTTAAAACACTTATTAGAAGACTTTAATGCTCCTGAATTAGATTTAAGACCAAGCAAGTTAAATAATGAGGATATTATTGGAAACTCTTATATGTATATGATAGAACGTTTCGCTGGTGATGCAGGAAAGAAAGGGGGAGAATTTTTTACTCCTTCAATGGTTTCAGAACTTTTAGCTAGGTTGGTAAAGCCAAAAGAAAATGATAGAATTTATGACCCTACTTGTGGATCAGGATCTCTTCTTATCAAAGTAGTAAATCAAGTGCCAAGTAGAAAGATCGCAGTATATGGTCAAGAGAAAAATTCTCAAACTCATGGCTTGGCGAAGATGAATATGTTCCTAAATAGTATTGATGACTCTATAATAGAACGTGGAGACACGATTTCCAACCCACTTCATCTTGAAAATGATGATTTAAAGAAATTTCAAGTAGTGGTAGCAAATCCCCCGTTTTCCTTGGATAAATGGGCAATGGGCTTTTCAGGTAGTAATGAGAAGAAATTCAAAATGGAAGCTAGTTTAGATCCTTATAAAAGATTTCAATGGGGAGTTCCACCTAAATCTAGAGGTGATTTTGCTTTTGTATTGCATATGATTCATAGTATGGCTGATGATGGTAGAATGGCAGTAGTATTACCTCATGGAGTATTATTTAGAAGTGGATCAGAAGGGAAAATTAGAGAAGAAATAATTGAACATAACTTACTTGAAGCAGTCATTGGACTTCCAGAAAATCTATTCTTTGGAACTGGTATTCCAGCTTGTGTATTAGTATTGAAAAAAAATAGAAATAGAAAAGATGTTCTATTTATTGATGCTAGTGCAGAATATGAAAGAGGAACTAATCAAAATGAACTAAGAGAAGAAGATGTAGTAAAAATAGTAGAAACTTATAATAAATATGAAGAGTTAGACAAATATGCTTATGTAGCTTCACCTGAAGAAATAAAGGAAAATGACTATAATCTAAATATACCACGATATGTAGACACATTTGAAGATGAAGAGCCAGTAGATATTGATACTGTCAAAGAAAATATATCAGAAATTAACTCTCAACTTGAAGCAGTAGGAGAGGAATTAAGTAAACGTCTTGAAGAGTTAGGACTGTAGGTGATGATTATGGATAAAGAAGTCAAGGAAAGAATAGAAATGATTGATAGAGGAGAAGTTCCTAAAGGTTATAAAGAGACTAAGGTTGGAATTATACCTACTGATTGGAAGTGTAAACCTTTATACGAGATAAGAGATAAGAGTGATCATTATTCTTTTACTGGTGGGCCTTTTGGATCTGATTTAAAATCTGAACATTATACTATCAATGGAATCAGGATAATTCAATTGCAAAATATAGGAGATGGAAAGTTTTTAGATGAATATAAGCTATATACATCTGAAGAAAAGGCAGATGAATTAATAGCCTGTAACATATATCCAAATGAAATAATAATTGCTAAAATGGCTGAACCACTTGCACGTGCATGTATTATGCCCAGTAAAGATAAAAGATACTTAATGGCCTCTGATGGAATAAGGTTAAAAGTTGATTCTAGATATTATGACATTCACTATATTCTCAATCAAATAAATTTTATTAAATTCCGCAAGGAAGCTATTAGAAGAGGAACTGGAACAACAAGATTGAGAATAGGTCTAGGAGAGTTAAAAAAGATACCTCTTTTATTACCTGAATTTGAAGAGCAGAAGAAGATAGGAAGCATTCTAACTCAATGGGATAAAGTAATTGAGTTAAAAGAAGAGCTAATCATTAAAAAACAAATATACAAAACTGGAGTAATGAAAGAACTATTAACTGGACAAAAGAGACTTAAAGGTTTTAATAAAGAATGGAAAGAAACAAAGCTTGGTAAAGTCTTAAAAGAGAGAAAAGAAACAGGATATGAAGATTTAGAATTACTAGCAATTACTATGGCCAATGGAGTTTGTAGAAGAGATGGTTTAGACTTAGTAGATAATTCAAGTAGTGATAAGAGTAAATATAAGAGAATCTTACCTTTGGACATAGGATATAATACAATGCGAATGTGGCAGGGAGTGTCAGGGGTATCATCAGAACTTGAGGGTCTGGTTAGTCCAGCATATACCGTATTAAAGCCTACTGACAAAGTAGATTCATATTTTATGGGTTATTTATTCAAATTGCCCAAAGTGGTTGATACATTTAGAAGATATTCACAAGGATTAGTAAGCGATACCTTAAACTTGAAATATGAAAATTTTAAAGGAATAAAGCTCACTATACCAACTGATGTTAAAGAGCAAAAGGCTATTGCTGAAATACTAAAATTACAAGATAAAGAAATAGAGCTTCTAAAAAAAGAAGTTGCACTATTGAAAGAACAGAAAAAAGGTTTAATGCAATTACTATTAACAGGAAAAGTAAGAGTGAAGTGTTAAAAGCTTCACTCTGCATCCTTGGAGGCGAGTAAAGTGGATATTTGTATGACTTTAATATTAAAAGCTGAAAATGGATATCAAGTAACTTATCAATTAGTTTATCAACCTTGTCCAATTTGGAGCATAAACGATGAGTGGATAATAAATTTGAATCCAGAATCACCTTATTATAAAGAAGGAAATTTTCAGAAGTTACTAGACTATCACAACAATGAAGTAGTAGGAAGAACTTTGGATGAAGATAAAGAATGTATTTTAATATTAAGTAAGGAGACATTCGAACATGGGGTAGAAGAAGTAAGGAAAGTTAAAAAAGATATAGAAAACACAGGTTTTAAAGTTAAGCTTCTATATTTTTAATGGAGGTGAAAAGATGCCTAACGGTGAGATTTATTTAGAAGATAACATAACCAAGATCCCTGCAGTAGAGATTTTAAATAAACTTGGATATATCAGTATTGCATCTAATGAAGCTTTAACAATGAGAGGCAATAAAATTGATGTTATATTAAAGGATATCTTAAAAGAACAAATAAAATCAATAAATTCTTATGAGTATAAGGGTAAAAAATTTCAATTTAGTGATAGGAATATAGAACAAGCGATTAAAGATATTAATGAGAGTCTTACAGACGGACTAATAACAACAAACGAGAAGATCTATGATAAGCTAATGCTTGGAAATAGCTATGAAGAAGTATTGTTAGAGGATGATGGACATACAACAAGAAGATCTTTCGATATAAGTTATATTAACTGGACTGAGTGGGACAAAAACGTATTTCATATTGTTGAAGAGTTTGAAGTAGAAAGAGCTAATGGGAAATTAGCAAGACCAGATTTAGTGTTATTTGTTAATGGTATTCCTTTCGCAATTATTGAATGTAAAAGTCCAACAGTTACAGTCGATGAAGCAGTAAGTCAAATGATTAGAAATCAAGGAAAAGAATGGATTCCAGATCTATTTAAGTTTGCTCAGATAGTTATTGCTACTAATAAAAATGAAGTAAAGTATGCTTCTTGTGGAACACCTTCAAAGTTTTGGAGTGTTTGGAAAGAAGAAGATGAAGAATGGCTTCAAAGAAACTTAAATAAAGCAGTAAACAATAGAATGCCTACTGAACAAGATAAGATATTGATTTCACTACTTGAACCAAAAAGATTACTAGATTTAACTAAGAATTTTATAGTATTTGATAAAAATATCAAGAAGATAGCTAGATACCAACAATTCTTTGCAGTAAAAGAGATAATTAAGAAAATAAAGACTTATAATGAGGAAGGTAACAGAAAAGGTGGAGTTATCTGGCATACACAAGGTTCTGGTAAATCAATTACTATGGTTATGTTATCAAAACATATTTTTTCAGACCAAGATATTATAGATCCAAAAGTTATAGTAATTACTGATAGAAAAAGCCTCGATAAACAGATTACCAATACATTTGAACATACCAAATTAAAGCCTAACCGAGCCAAAACAGGTAATGAACTTGTATCATTAGTAAAAAATAATAGTGCAGATGTAATAACTTCTTTAATTCATAAGTTCAAAACTGCTACTAAAAAAGATATTCAAGTTATGTCAAAAAATATCTTTATTTTAGTAG
Organism: Brassicibacter mesophilus; assembly: GCF_050433385.1. Taxonomy (NCBI): domain Bacteria; kingdom Bacillati; phylum Bacillota; class Tissierellia; order Tissierellales; family Thermohalobacteraceae; genus Brassicibacter; species Brassicibacter mesophilus. The sequence continues at coordinate 56,123 of NZ_JBNPXI010000009.1, read as the reverse complement.
ATGAATCTCATAGAAGTAATTATGGATTGCTTCATAATGAGATGAAAGACGTTTTCCCTAATGCTTGTTATTTAGGCTTTACAGGAACTCCACTTATGAAAAAGGATAAAGTTACAACAGTTCAGAAGTTTGGAGATTATATTCATAAATACACTATTGTAGATGGTGTAGAAGATGGAGCGATTGTTCCACTGTTATACGAAGGAAGAATGGTAGAACAAAGTGTTAATCAAAAGGCAATTGATAATAAACTTGAAATGATCACAAGAGATCTAACAGATAAGCAAAAAGAAGAAGTTAAAAAGAAATGGAGTAGATTTGAAAAAATAGCAAGTAGTAATCAAAGAATAGACTTAGTTGCTTTTGACATTAATGACCATTATACGAAGCACTATAAAGGAACTTCTTTTAAGGGAATGTTAGCTACTAACAGTAGAGCTGAAGCTATTAAATATCATAAAGCATTTAAGGAGTTAGGAGATTTAAAAACAGCAGTTGTAATATCTCCTCCTGATATGAGAGAAGATCATGAAGTTTTAGACCAAGAATCTAAAAATATTATCAAGAAATTCTGGAATGAAATGATGGAGATTTATAAGAACGAAGATAAATATGAAGAAGATATAAAAGACAGTTTTATAGATGGTGATTTAGATATTATCATTGTCGCAAGCAAATTATTAACTGGATTTGATGCACCAAGAGCTACTGTGTTGTATGTAGATAAAGAAATGAAGGATCATACATTACTTCAAGCAATTGCAAGAGTTAATAGGCTATATGAGGGTAAGGATTATGGTATTATTATTGACTATAGAGGATTACTCAAAAGACTAGACGAAGCAATGGACATTTATAGTGGAGCTGGACTAGATGATTTTGACCCTAATGACATAAAAGGGGCAGTCCACGATGTCATTAGCACCATTGGCTTTTTACGTCATCACTACACTCAGTTAGTTAATATTTTCTTACCTATAAGGAACAAAGAAGAAGTAGAACAATATGAAATATTATTAGCAGATGAAGAATTAAGAGAAGATTTCTACTATGAATTAGGACAGTATGGAAAGTTCCTAAATATAGCAATTGAATCAGAAAATATATATAAAGCTTTAGGTAAAGAAGAAATAGAGAAGTATAAGAAAGAATTAAAGTTCTACCAGAAACTTAGAAAAAGTGTAAAGCTAAGATATAGTGATGATGTTGATAATAAAGAATATGAAGCTAAAATGCAGAAGCTCATGGACAACTATATTTCAGCAGAAGAAGTTATACAAATAACTAAACCCGTTGACATACTAGACGATGAGGGAATGGAAGAAGAACTAAATTGGCTTGAAACTCCTAGAGCTAAGGCAGATGCAATAAGAAGTAGATTAACGAAGTCTATAAGTGAAAAATTTGATGAAAATCCAGCTTTTTATAAAAAGTTCTCAGAAAGAGTTAACGAAACAATACAAGCATATAAAGATAAGAGAATTAGTGAAGCTGAATATTTACAAAGAATGTGGGATATCAGACAAGACTATAAGAAAGGTTATTCAGGAGATGAATATCCAAAGAACATTCAGAAAAATAGGAGTGCTCAGGCTTTTTATGGAATTAGTAAAGATATAATTGGAAGAACAAATGATTTAGCTGATAAAGATGGACTGATGGGAGACTTAGCCTTAAAAATTGATGAAATTATTAAGGAATATAGAAAAGTAGATTGGCATGACAATATTGAAGTTCATAAGCAAATAGAGCAAGAAGTAGATGATTTGCTGTTTGATTTTGCTTATCAAGTAGGTCTTGAGTTATCAATTGAGCAGATAGACGAAATAATAGAGACAGTCAAAACCATAGCTCTTAGAAGGTATTAATCATGGGAAAATACCAAGTAATGTATGGAGATATAGTTATAGAATTTATTTTAGAAAGAAAAAGAGTGAAAAATGTAAATCTTAATATAAAGCCTAATATGGAGATATGGGTTAGTGCTAATAAAGATGTTCCAATTGATTTCATCAAAGACTTTGTTAAGAGAAAAGCCCAGTGGATTTTAAAGAATATCAATTATTTTAAAAATGTTCAACCAGATTATATATTAGAAAAAAAATATATCAGTGGAGAATCTATCAAATATTTAGGTAAGCAATATAGGCTCAAAGTAAAGGAATCTGAAGAGAAAGAGGAAGTTAAATATTATCAAGGTTATATTTATCTATATGTAAAAGATAAAACAAACCGTAAGATCAAGAAGGAGCTTATTAATAGATGGTTAAGAGAAAAAGCAGAGAAAAAGTTTAAAGAATCATTAGATAGGATGTATCCTCAATTAGGAAAGTATGGTTTAGACAAACCCAAGATAGAAATACGGGTTATGAAAGCTAGATGGGGGTCCTGCCTAGAAGATAAAAAAGTTATACTTTTGAACTTCGATTTAATAAAAGCACCTAAATTGTGTATAGATTATGTAGTTCTTCATGAGTTAATTCACTTTAAGTTTAGAAATCACGATCAAAAGTTTTATGATTTTATGACAGCTCTGATGCCAGATTGGCAAGAAAGAAAGAAAATATTAGATGAAGAGATAGTTAGAGATTTATAACAATATATGGTATAATGAACGTATGTTCTAACTATATATAGGAAACTCTCTATAATCATTATTAAGTTAGCACTTTAAGTAGTGTTAATATAAAGTGGGGATAAAGAAAATAGCCCTTAAAGAACGGCAATTCTTTAAGGACTATAAATCAAGTATCTTTTTAAATACGACTATTATTATTTTACCAAACTGATAAAAATATGCAAGAACAAGTTCTTGATAGCTTTATCTTCACCCAACTAAAGCAGAAAGGGTGATAGATTATGAGTGATAGCACGTAGAGTGGAAATTCTTCATAAAAACTAAGAGACTAATAAAAGTTGAAAGGAGAATTTGCATGAATAAAAAACAAACAAGTAGCAAAGTAGCATCATTAGCATCTCAGACTTTGAGAAATCCTAATACTTCTCAAACAGCTAAAAAACTGGCCGGATCAGCACTCTCACAACACGATACAAGCAAGCAAACAGGAGCATCAATGGAAGATTTTGCTTCTAAGGTATTACAAAGTCCAAAGTATAATGCTGATACAAAGTCTTTAGCTGGTGCAGTTCTATCACAATCTAATAAAAAAAGATAGTTTACACATAGGGGATTTGGGATAAAACCTCAAATCTCCTAATTATATTGTTTGAAATTATAAAATGTGAGGTGGATAGATGCAAGATAACACTAAATTTAATTATATAATGAAAGAAGTAAAGCCTATTATTGATTTTATTCTACCATTCGTTAGAAGGTCACTGATTAACAGGATTATTTTAACCCTTATTGGATCAGGAATTACCTTTATAGGGGCTTCGCTTTTCCCAGAATGGTATTTACCTATAGTCATAGCTTTTCTTAATAATAAACTAAATTTAAATATTGATAGTTCAATCTATGCATTAAATGTTATTGGTTTATCAATAGGTATAATTCTAACTTGTATAGGTTTAATACTCTTAATAGTAAAAATTTGTGATGATAAATCCGTAAGAAATGCAAGTAGAGAAAAGACTAAAAATTTATTAAAGATAAAACACTCATCTATAGAGGCTGTTGTAGATTTTAATAGTATGGATAGTGATCTAAAAAATTATAATGTTAGTGAGCTAGAGTTAAATCAAGCTAATGATATGATACATAAAAATATAGAAAGTGCTTTAATAAAGCAATTAGAACTAACGAGAGATATCAAATCTTTTGTAAATAGTAGCAATTTCGAGGTAGTATATATGGGATTAGCACATATACCATTAGTATTTCTTCTTGGTTATCAATTGTCAGACAAGTTTATTTCTAAATTTTATGAGTGGGATCAGAATCAAAAAATATGGATAGGTTTAAATAATAATTCCAATTATCCTAAGTTAAAGTTATCTCCTAATGAGGAAATAGGCAGTAGTAGAGAAGTGGGAGATATAATAATTAAAATAGGAGTTACTTATCCTATCGATGACATTGATCTGGAAGGATTAAATATTAATTCAATCAAATCCTTCTACTTAAAATTAGATAAACCTACAAGAAATATAGTAAATAGTTCAGAACAGTTAAAAGAATATAAACAAGTTTTTAGAAACCTTTTAGATAAGATTAACCAAAACTATCCAAATGCTAAAACAATACACATATTCTATTCTGGGCAACCCTCTTTGACATTCACTCTCGGAGCTACTATTAGTGAAAGGATGGATTGTGACATTATAGTATATAATCATACAAGAAATTCTGAAATTAAATATTCATGGGGTTTAAGGATGATAAAGAACTCTACTAACAAAGAAGAGATATATGTTAATACAGAGGGGGTAATTGAACATGTATAACTTAGGTGATGAATTCTTAGAGTTTCATAATGAAAAAGTAAAGCTCTCACACTCTGAAAAACAAAAGCTAAGAAATTTTAAGAAGCTAAACTTAGATAGATTAGAAGCAGGACTTAACGAAATAAATGAAGAAAAAAATAAGTCTTATAAGATAGTCAAGTCATATGAGCAGGGTAGTGTAGCTATGAATACTGTAACTCAAAACGATAACAACGAGTATGACATAGATATAGCTGTAATCTTTGAAAAAGATAATATTCCTAGTATCCCATTAGATGCACGAAAGCTTGTAGCTGATGCACTAAAAAGAAAATGCACTAATTTTGCAGAAGAACCAACAGCTAGAACAAATGCAGTTACTGTCTGGTATAAAGATGGCTATCACGTTGATTTTGCTGTTTATAGACAGTATGAAGATTATTGGGAAAATACAATTAGGGAGCACGGAGGAGTTAGCTGGATTGAAAGAGATCCAACAGCTATTACTGAATGGTTTAACAATGCTGTGAAAGATAAAAGCCCTAAAGTTGAGTTCGGAGCTACTGTAGAAGCTGGACAAATGAAAAGGATAGTAAGACTTTTAAAGATGTTTTGTAAATCGAGATTATCATGGTCTTTGCCAGGTGGGCTTATAATATCTGTATTAGTAGAAGAGTGCTATAAATCAGATTACCATAGGGATGATGTAGCCTTTTATGACACTATTAAAGCTATTTATAATAGACTTCAGTGGAGTTTAGATGTATATAATCCAATACATACAAATCTACTACTTAATGATAAAGATGAACATACCAATAAAATTAAGAGATTAAAAGAAAAGCTTGAAGATAAGTTAGAGTGTCTAGATGTGCTATTTGAATATGATTGCACGGAAAAGAAAGCTAAGAAAGCATGGAAGAAATTCTTTAAACATGATTATTGGACTTATGAAGAAGCTATAGAAAAAAGTAGCAATAATGCTAGAAGAGACTTCGCATATGGAACATATTATCTAGATGTTGATGTAGCTGTATATTTTCAAAAAAATGGGCGAGTTCCTATTTGGGGATTAGATTATAAACGTAATTATATAATGAAGAAAAAATGGGTAAGATTTGTTGCTGAACATAACATACCCTATCCTTATTCAATTAAATGGGAAGTCTATAATACAGGCGATGAAGCAGAAGAAAAGAATGATATGTATCATGTTACGGAGGGGACTAATTTAACACAGTGGGAATCAACAGCATATAGAGGCAGTCATGAGTTAATATGTTCAGTCTTAAAGGATGGAATAGTTGTAGCACGTAAAGTATGTGAAATAAGTATAGCTTAGATATTATGAACTAAAGGCACTCATTTTATTTTGAGTGTCTTTAATCTCAGAATTAAAACTACTTAATTTTAGTAATAGGCAAAATAATTATTGTTTATTACTTAAAATTTAAGATTATTATCGAGGAGGTCATATGAGCATTAATGATATCTTAAATCCATCTACAATAATTGGAGCTTTATTAATAAGTGTAATAGGTGGTTTCATAGTTTATTTCTTTACTAAAACTGATAGTAAGTCAAAGAAGAATAGCATAAAAACAAAAGATAATTATGGATATATCTTTCAGGACTCTAAAATAGAGGGGGATTTTAATGGCAAGCTCAAAGATAAAAACTAGAGATAACTATGGTTTGGTAGTTCAGAATTCTAATTTAACTGTAAACAATTATACTTATGATCTACTAAATTCAGTCTCGCAAAAGCTTGCAACAGGCAAAGTAGATGAAGCCATAGCACTATTAAATGATATGAAAAAGTCGGTAGCAGGTCATCATCCCTTATACCCTTATTACTCTACTGAAATTGAAAATAAAAACGGAAGTCTAGTGTTCGTAAGTAAACCTAATTCAAAAGAGGCTATTGAAAAATTTCCTCCAACATATAAAGGCAAAATGACCATTCCAGCTAAGTATAAGGAGTTTGCTTCGATGAATGAGCTTCTTGACTACTCATATAGAAATCAAGAAGATATAGAGATTAATGTAAAAGAAATTAGAAAAGTCTTAGGGCACTTTGATGACCCATATCAGGATGAAATATTTAGTCCTGATAGTCTTAAAAATTTAAGGTTTAAAATTAAACATCAAGAATTCCCACCTGCTATGCCATTTAAAATAGTCTTCTCAAATAGTGATTACTCATTAGATTATATATTACTTAGATTTAATAGAATTACCGATGATGAGAAATTTATATTAAACAATTCTGAACAAGATACAAATCTATTCATTGAGATTATAATTGATTCTCAAAATAGAAAATGTGATTTTAACATTAAAATAAAAGATAAATTTATTAAAGGTGTGAAAGCAAATCTAGCATTTATTGATTTTATGATTAATTGTAAAGAAAGAAATGAGATAAAAGTTATATCATTAGAAGATAGGGAAGAGCTTATAAGTGGATTTTTAGATAATATGAATTTTGTATCTAACTTTGAAGACACAGCTAAAGAAAAAGAATTTCTTGAAGAATTAAGGATAGTTGAAGATTATTATGGAAAGGAAATTAATCTACCTGATGAAATTTATGAGGAAGATATTGAGAATGTAGAAATATTAGCTAAAGGAATTAAAGATAAAAAAGTTATAGGTAGATTTACTGGTTTTAATATGGAATTTGAATTAACTGACCAATTAAAAGAGAGTATTATAAAAAATAAAGACAAAATATTTCCTATAATATACGAAATGAAAGATGTCAGGATAAAAATATTTGGACAACCATTCAAAATAGGTAGGGTAGTGAGAAGGTTTGAAAATATTAAGATAGCAGATAGCGATAAGTTGTTAAAGAAAATAGAAGTGCTAGACTTAGGAGATAAAATTAAGATTAAGCATATACCCGCTGATAAACAGGAGGATGAATTCATTGATGAGTTCTATTTTGAGTATGTAAATAAACAAGATGAAAGGTGAGAATATGGAAAGATGGTTTGTATTATTAGGAATTGTAGGTATTTCTGCAATTGGATTTATAAAGCTAGTATTTGATTATAAGAAAATAATTAATAAGATTAATTTTACCAATGAATTTATAAATAAATATAGGGAATTTGGTAATGGATTATTCCAGAAAAGAATGGATGAAGAAGTATACCAATGGCTTAGGCTTAAATCTTCTAAGATGCAAAGTTTTATGGGTTCTTTTGGAATTGCAAGTGCATATAAACCTCCATTTTCTAATCTACTTTATAAGAATTATCAAATTTTAGTTAATGGTTTGTCTGAGATTAGAAGAGAATATACAATGGCTCAGTCTATGCTAAGCTTTGATTTAGCATATAGTAATTTATATGAACAAGTAAGATTAATAGATGATTGTATAATATCTTATCTGGGAGCACTTGAAGATGCTGAACAAGATAAGATTGCTAATCTAAAAAACCCTACAATATGGTTAAGAGAAGGCATAAGATTTATTGTAGTTTTCCCTTTGTCTTTTAGCTATTGGTCAGGGCTTATTAAATATCATACATATAATAGACTATCTAATAACTTCTTTGTCAAGATAGTTACTACTTTAGTTGCTTTTATTGGGTTTATTGGTTCTATAGTAACAATAATTTTAGGATATGAACCTTTAGTCGAAGCTTTTAATAAAATAACAGGAATGTAACAGTTCCGAAAGGAGGAAGAAATGAAAGATAAAGAACTTCTTGAAGTTATTGATTGGATGGATCAAAAAAGATGGGAGTCATCAGTCAATTATAATATTATTGAAAATGAAATATTTAGTGAATTAACTGATGACCAAAGAATATTAGTTCACTGGATTAGCTATATAACAGATAGACAAATGCCATTTGAAAAAATATGGATTCATGGAGGATATGTCTTTTCAGGAATTGCTAATGAATATATTAATAATGATCTTCCTTATGTAGATTTAAAAAACTACATTAATATATGGAAAGAAGAAGGCAAGCATAAAGTAAAATTCGTATATAAAGATAGAGAGTTTGCTTCCAGATTTATATCTACTGATTTAAAATCCATTCTGCTTACATTTAGGATTTTATTAGACCATAGTAACAACATTGTAAAGTATGTTAATGATCTTTTTAGTAAGTATTATTATTTAGCTGATAAATATGAGAAGCAAGAAGCTAACAATCTAAATCTTGTAGCATTTATACTGCATCTATTAAGTTATGAATTTGTGAAACTTGGAAGCAAGACAAATATTGAAGATTATTTTAGTGAAGTGGAGAGCTATTATAACAAGTATAAAGATATTATCACTAATGAAGCCAAATTTGAAAGGTATTATAAAACTTTTATCAAAAGAAGACTTGAAGGTAAGAAGAGGGTTTGGTGCTGTGTAAGGGATTATACTAAAAGCAAAGAATTTAATAATTATTTTGCTAATAGTTTGAAAGAAATACATAATAATCAACCACTATTAGATATTTTCCAAGATGAAAAACAATATTACTATTTAGAATTACCAGGAGATGTTTGGAATTTAAGAGCTGAGTTTGTAGAGAATTTAATTAAGAACAATCTTAATATAAATAGTAAGAACATACCTAAAGAACTTAGAAAAAATCTTAAATATCCATATTATCCTGAGCTTTTCGATCTTACTTTTGACTTTGTTCCTAGGATGTGTTCAAGTGCTACAAATGCGATAAATAGAACTATGTGTAATATCTGTTTCTTTGGAGATAATGGAATGCTAGATTATTGCCATTCTAATACAGAGCTAAATTGCCCTATATTAATGATAAGTTGTGGTTATTCTGTTAAATGTAATCCTATTAATTGTCCTGTAAAAGAAAAAGTAGGGATTGGATTATGTAAGGGGATATAATATTCCCGTGGAAATAGTTAAATTTCTACATATTAATATCATAAAGTCTTAAAATGCGATATTAGTCGAATTTTGTTGGAGAATTTTTACAAAAGGATAGAAGTAAGTAGACACCTGTGTTAGGTGTCTTTTTCGCTTTTATAATAACTTGTTTTTTAATATAAAGTATAATAATATTTAGATTATAAAATGGCAGAAAATTAAATAAAAAGGAGAATTTTAGTGGGTATTGTTAATAGTATTATTGATTATTTTATGAGCTTTAGAAGAAATAAGGAACAAAGAAAACTAACACTTCTTAATGAATATAAGCAATTAATTTCCTTTTGTGAAGAGGCATTAGTTGATTATAATAATTTATTTAATAGAAATATATACATAGATTATCATTTAAAAGATAAGTGGAAAACAGACTACATGAATTTATATAAAGAAACTGATAGAGTTGGTAGGTATAAGAAGGTTAAGATATCTGAAGAAGAAAAACAGAAAATACCTAGTTTTAGAGACTTATATTCAAATTTTGAACAGAAGTGTAGAGATTATAATAATAAGTTTGTTGCTAATGAAAAGATAATTTTTAAAGATTTATTTGATACTGTGGAGGGTAGGGCTTTAGACGATCAGCAAAGAGATTGTGCTATTAAAGATGAGGTAAATAATCTTGTAATTGCAGGAGCAGGGTCAGGTAAGACAACAACAATTGTTGGTAAGGTAAAATATCTACTTAAAAGATATAAATATAATCCAGAAGAGTTATTAGTTTTATCATTTACTAATGCTTCTGCCAGTGAAATGAGAGAAAGAATATTAAAGGAAACAGGCAAAGACATAGATGTAATGACATTTCATAAATTGGGTTTAGAAATAATTTCAGCAGTTGAAGGTAAGAAACCATCATTAACCGACATTGAGATGGAAGATTTTATAAAAGAAAAGTTTAATACTTTAACTAAAGATTCTAGATATAACAATTTACTTAACAAATATTTTCTATCTTACATGAAGCCTTATAAAAACAAATTTGAATTTAAAACAGAAGGAGACTATATTGACTATCTTCGAGATGCTAACATTAGGACATTTAAAAATGAAATTGTAAAGAGTTTTGAAGAGATGGAAATCGCTAATTTTTTCTTCATAAATAATATTGATTATAAATATGAAGAAAAATATAAGTATAAGACTGCCAACAGAAAGCATAGTCAATACAAACCTGATTTCTATTTACCAGACTATGATATTTATATAGAGCATTTTGGAATAGATAGAAAGGGTAATGTTCCTAAATTCTTTCAAGGTAAGGATGGGAAATCAGCTAAACAAATTTATAATGAAGGTATTGAGTGGAAGCGAGAGCTACATGAAGAGAACAACACTATATTAATAGAGACATATTCTTGGGAAAAGGAAGAAGGTTTTTTAACAGATAATTTATCTAAGAAACTTGAAAAAGTAGGTGTAAAACTTAATCCAATGAGTAGAAATGAATTATGGAAGCTTATTGAAAATGATCAAGCTTATGAATTAACAAGTTTCGTAAAGTTAATGACTACGTTTATAAATCTATTAAAGACAAATAACTATTCAATTGAAAGTATTAAGCAAAAAAACAATAATTACTATACTGGCTATAAAAGAATGAGAAATGAAGCTTTTGTAAATCTAATTGCTCCATTATATGAAGATTATCAAAAAATGTTAGAAGTCAATCAGGAGATTGATTTTAGTGATATGATCAATAAAGCATGTGCTTATGTAAAAGAAGGAAGATTTAATAAAAAATATAGTTATATAATTGTAGACGAATATCAAGATATTTCACTACCTCGATTTAATCTTATAAAAGCTATAAAGGATCAAAACAAGAGTAAGTTATTTTGTGTAGGAGATGATTTTCAATCAATATATAGGTTCGCTGGTTCAAATATAAGTTTATTTACAAAGTTTGAAAAGTATTTTGGATATACTGAAAAGAGTTTTATAGAGACTACTTATAGATTTAACAAGAATCTAATAGACTTGAGTAGTAATTTTATATTAAAGAATAAAGCACAAGTAAAGAAGCAACTAAGACCTTATAATGATAATAATGAAAAATCTTTTGAATTAGTTTATGTAGATGATCGTTCGGAGTTACCTAGGACATTGAAAGAAAAGTTAAGGCAATTACCAAATGATACGAGTGTAGCCTTACTTGGACGGTATAAAAATGATCTTAAAATATATCTTGATAATGACTTGACATTTAAATATGATAGGCACAGAAAAAAGGGGATTGTAGCATTTGGAGAACGAAAAGATATAGATATTGAATTTCTTACTGTTCATAAAAGTAAAGGATTGCAAGCTGATTATGTATTTATATTAAATAACTCAAACAGTAAGCATGGATTTCCTTCACAGCTTGAAGATGATCCTGTATTAGAACTCTTAGTAACAGATAATGAAATTTTTGAATTCGCTGAAGAAAGAAGACTCTTTTATGTAGCCTTAACAAGGGCGAAAAAATATCTGTATTTAATGGTTAATAAAAAAACCAAGTCATGTTTTATAAGAGAGATTGAAACAGACTATAAAATTAAAGAAGATGATGATGAAGAAATTATTCCATGTCCTATATGTAGGAAAGGAAAATTATTATATAAACAAGGGATAGTGTATAAGGGAAAGAAGCTTCCAGATTTCTACGGATGTTCTAATTATCCTTATTGTGGCCATAAGCAAAATATATATAAATAATTTATATTGGGAGGAAAACTATGAAAATGAAGTTTGAAAAATTTAAAACTGAAGAGTTATTGTTGAAATTAGGACTATATGAAGAAATAGATATCAATACAGATTATATTCTTGTTGATTATGATTACGACGATCAATTTTATAATGGCATTTCAAGAACTGGAATAACTTATTCAGCGGATTTTAGAAGGTTAATCAATTTTATCAGCGAAAAAGATGTTATATATGGATACTGTCCATATTGTAAAAAAAATCTATCTTTTAATGTTATATCAAATAACATAAGTCAAGAATTAAAAAAACTATCTTTTTATGAATATGAAAATACGTGTAATGACCCTGAAACAATGGAATTTATTTTTTCGGGTGCTGATAATAAGTTTCATGATAGACTTGAGCTGTTGAAAAAAGAATGTTCTTATTTTTTTAAGCAAGCTGTCTGTTCTTATGAACCATCTCATCAATTAGTTTTTGTTTATCATCTTAATATCTTAAAAAATATTGAAGGAAAATATACATTGAAATTATCAAAAATAGGACAGAATCCATCAATTATAGAAATTGAAGAAATTAATTTAAATAAATACAAGAAGCTTTTAGAGAAAATGGATTCATATATAGATTATAAGATTGGTTGTGGGCTAATTTCTCACGGGTTAGGAGTTGGACCTTATGCATATATGAGAAGAGTTTTTGAAAAGTTAATTTTATATAAATTCAATAAGCATAAAGATGAGATAGAATTGGATAATTCAGATTTTAAAGAGCTACATATGGAAGATAAGCTAAAAGTATTAAAGAAATATCTTCCAGAATTCCTATTTGATACAAAAAACATATATAAAATATTAAGTGCAGGTATACATATTTTAAGTGAAAAAGATTGTAAAGAGATGCTCCCAGTTGTAAAAAATACAATAGAAATAATACTTGATGAAGAAATTGAAACTATAGAAAAAGAAAAAATAAAGAAAAAGACAAAAGAAACAATTGCATCTTATACAAACAAGGTAAAGAATTTGACCGATAAAATGGCTTAATTGAAGGTGATCTAATGATAATTTTAGAATATAAGATAAGAGAATTGTTTGATATATTACATAAAACAGCTAATTCATTGTTGAAGAACTTAAAAGAAGAGGAAATTGATTATGAGGAAGTTGAATATAAAATAGAAATTATTAAAAGAGATTTTGCTCAGCTAGAAAAACTGCTAGGTCACATTAAAACAGATAGGTTTGAAGCATTTCATAGACATCTAGGGTTTATTATAAAAGATCCGTATAAATTTGGAGAACATAATGCATTGGACATTATTAATAATGATCTACCTGAAATACAAAAGATGTTTTATGAGGGATTAAGAAACTCTCCATATCTAGATAAAGCTTTACGAGAAGAATGTGAAAATTTAATATTAAATTGTGAGTTTGATTCTGCTGTAAGAAAAGCCTTTATTATTTTTAAAGAAAGAGCAATTAGTAAATTTAATTTATCAAGTAATCTAGATGGTGAAGACCTAATTAACAAACTATTTTCTCCTGATAAGGGGTTAATACAAGTTTCTACGGAAATAGATAAGAGAAAAGCCTTTCGGAATTATTGCTCAGGACTTTATGGCTATTTTAGAAACAGCTATGCTCATAACTTAGTAGATAATCCCGAATATACTGTAGATACAGTTATTTCAACGATTAATATGCTACTTAAACTTATTGATTCATATTAAATTTTTGAGGTGATTTATTTGAATGAAATCATTATAAAAAAAGAAAATAATCAAATTAGCAAAATGAGAAAAAGTAAAAATGAAGTAGCACAATATCTAACAGATAATTATAAAGAAAATAAAACTTATGTAATAAATCAGCTTAAGAAAATACCTTCTATTATAAATACTTTAACAGAGCTGAATGACGAGGAACTTTATAAAATATCCATTCCACAAGAATATATGAAACAATTAAAAAATGGATCTAGCCATTTAAAACAATCAAAAAATGGCAACTTTTATCCAACAATAACAGATACAGTGACAGGAAAATTTAAAAAGCATGTAGAGTTAGAAAAACTAGATAAGAACTTTATTGGTTCAACTGAAAAGCTAATTACACAGCAGTATCTTGCAGATATTATTATGGAGTTAGAAACTATTAATGAGAAATTAAGTAGAGTATTGATAGGGCAACAGAATGACAGAATAGGTCTAGCTCTGAGTGCTAAACAGCAATTTATTGAAGTAATGAATATAATTGATGACGAACAACTTAAGAGAATAGGTTTAATGAATACCATAAAAACAGCAAATGATGCAAGAGGACAACTTATAGAAAACTTCAAAGAAGATTTAAATTTTATAAGAGAGATACCAAATTCTGATGAAAATCTAAAATTATTAACTAAACATATAGGAACTAAAGATTATAAAGGTGAAATAAAGAGTAGAATATTAGGTCTACATAAAGCATTTGAATCAATAAATATGATTTCTGGAATTATTGCCTTTGCTTATCAAGAATTAAATCAATCTCAAAATATTGAGATTAGCTTTACCCCATATAAAGAATTACTCTCTAATATAACAAGAGAAAAGGAGCTACTGGAAAAGCTTTATGATTATGACAGTAGATCAGAAGTTGCTAATGTGTGGATTGAAAAGCCAAAACAAGTATTAAACAATATTACTACTAGCCATACAGCGATTAAAACAATTAGTGATACTGATATTTCTATAGAATTCTATAAAAAAGATTTAATTGAAGAGGTGCTAGAGAATGGGGAATAGTAGAGTATGCAAAAAGTGTGGAAGAGATCTGAGAAAAAGTAAAGGTAATTATTGTGGAAGTTGTAAATCTGAAATGTTTGAAAATGTTAAGAAAAAAGGAAAAATAATTATAGGTCCTTTAGTTAGCCTAGTGGCTGTTATAGCAACAAGAGGAAAAAGAAAGAAGCTTTAACAATGTTTAAAATACAAAGCTGAGGTGAATTATTATGTCAGAAACCAGAGCAGAATATAAAACTTCCAATGAAAACTTGAGTAAAGAAGTATTATGGCTATCGAAACGATTGAAAGATCTAGCTATTGATTTCAATAAATTATCGGAAGAAGAACAATCAGCAGTTATAGCAAGAGCTTCAGAATTAGATCCAGTAAGTGTTGTAAGTTTTTGTAATATCTTTAGTTCTGAGCTTAATATTGATTAATTAATTGAAGTAAGAGAGTGGTGAAATTATTCCACTCTTACTTATTTATAGGGGGACAAATCATTGGGAAGATATATAGAGATTTTGATTAAATTTAATGAAATTCTAGTTGATCAGATAAATATAAGTATTCCATTATTTCTAAAATACTATATTGTATTAAAGCTTGAAATTATTTTTATTCTTTTTTTAATAGATTTGTTATTGGTAGGATTAAATAAACTTAATTATAACAGATATTATAAAGTGAAATTTAAATTAATTAAAAAACCATCAAGATTAATCAAAAGATATAGAGTTTATATTTGGATTAGAAATGTCATTAATTCCGCAAGACCTTGGTATATTAGGAGATATGATTATAAAGAAGGTAAGGAATTAATTGATTATATTTATCAAGATGGATTTCTAAAATATATTAAGAGACTAATTATTAGTTTTTTTAATCCTAAATATATATCTAGCTTAATCGCATTTTTAGCAACCATATTGTTTTATTATGACATTCAGTTTAGCACCTTAATTATAAGATATTTTCAGTTAGTAAGTAAGGAGAATTTGATTAC
The DNA here is from genome assembly GCF_050433385.1 of Brassicibacter mesophilus. Classification (NCBI taxonomy): domain Bacteria; kingdom Bacillati; phylum Bacillota; class Tissierellia; order Tissierellales; family Thermohalobacteraceae; genus Brassicibacter; species Brassicibacter mesophilus. The sequence goes on along the minus strand of NZ_JBNPXI010000009.1, from coordinate 40,346 downwards.
ACTTTTAACACTTTTACCAGCAATTATTATTATACTTATTATAACTATTGGATGGAGATATACAAGCTTGAGAGGAAGATATATTAGGGGAACAAATAGACTTAACCAGAGAATTATTGAAGAAACATTAGATATACACAGAAGAATTTCTAAACCATTATTAGAAGTAATTGATAAAGCATCAAAGAATATTGAATATGCATTGAATTGCAAAAACTTACTAATTAGAAGTAGGCTAAGAAAGATATCTCCATATATAGATCGTATCGAAGATGACACTGTTGTATGGTCTAAGTATCCATTTTATAATAATGAATTTAGAACAGAAGATTATATGTTTGATAACATTGAAGAAGTGGATGAGCTGGTTGGTGTTATTAATGAAGCAAAGAAAAAATATATTTATGAAGAAGTATTTTGGATTAGATATTTTGATAAAGACATGTTTGGTCTAATAAATCTTAAAAGAAGTTCAGAAAAACTAGAAGAAATACTTCGTTTTAATTTTTTTACTCCATATACTTTACAAAAGATTCTAAAAGAAGATAAAAAAGAAGTAATATACAAAGAAATTCAAGAACAGATTCCAGATGAGCAAAAGAAAGGTTATTATGAGAGACAGATATTAAAAGACATAGAGGAATTTAAAAAAAGAATTGATGATATTTTAATAGGTTCTATAGAAAAGTTAGTTGATTTGAGTCTTTATCATAAATCAATATATAGCTTACTTCATTTTAATTCAAATAGATTAGGAAGAACTTTAAGTTACTGGACTGACAGAGAGTGAAAATTAATACATATCACAATTTTCAGTTGATGCAAATATGAATAAAATGGTAAAATGATGTTGTTATCTAAAAAAATTAATAAAGGGGTGCTGAAATGAAAAGAATAATTTCTTTTGTTTTAGTTATATCAATGGTTTTAGCAATGGGAATAGCTGTGTTTGCAGAAGAGGTAGCTAAATTTGAAATTAAAATTAATGGACAAGAATTAGCAATACCAGTTGAGATGGGAGTAGCACATATAGATGAAGCTGGCAGAACTCAAGTTCCAGCAAGGGCTATTATAGAAGGTCTTGGTTATGTTGTAGATTGGAAGGGCGAAACACAAACCGTTATAATACTAGACCAAAATAAAAAGGAAGTAGCAACGATACAAATTGGAAGCAAGATAGTAAAATTAGCTGACAGTAAAACAATAGAAATGGATACTAAAGCAATGGTAGGTAAGGATGGAAGAACTTATATTCCATTAAGATTTGTTAGCCAAGCACTAGGTTTTGATATACCTAAAGAGGGTGGATATAACTTTGAAAATGGCATTCATAAGATAAATATAGTAGAGTTAAAAGAAACAGTAACAGAAGATGGTGTTATTGTAATTGATATTAGTGATGTCGAAGTTCCCACTTATACAAGCGAAAGTGGTAAGGTTACTATCATGGAGGTAGGTTCAAACCAAAACTCTATGTTGGGAACTAGAGAAGAAGGTAGCACTTATGCTCAAGACCTTGAAAAGTTTAACAAAGCTTTAAAAGGCACTACTTGGAAGTTATCTAGCGGTGGTTCTCTTCAATGGGAAAACCAACCAGGAAATGATCCTAATGCTCCACTAAAAATTGATAGAACAGAGAAAGATGAGCCAAGAGTTAAAATTAGAATATGGGATGCAAATATGATAGCGGTAGAACAATACCTAATTGGGCCCGTAGGAATGACAATGAATGTTAGTATGGAGGCTCTAAAATATTACAGTGCTGGTTCTCCTAGTGAAGGAGAGGCTATTTGGTGGTATATAAACCAACATATAGAACAATCAAAAGAATTTGAATACGGTAAAGTGTATAAGTTTGGGTCAACTGAAGTTGTCTTTTACGACCCTGGAGTAGCAGGGTTCGATATTATTTTCACTAATAGCGAAATAAGAAATATTGAAACATTAAATGAAAATCAATTAGTGGAAAATGGAGACGTTACAGTAGTTGACATTAGCAATGTAGAAGTTCCTACTTATACTAATGCTAGTGGTAGGGTTTCTGAATTAGAGGTAGGCTCAAATGAAGGCTCTATTTTAGAAGCTAGAGAAGAAGGTAGCACTCATGCTGATGACATTTCAAAGATCAATGAAGCTTTAAAGGGCACATCATGGAAACTATCAGATGCAGGAAACCTACAATTTTCAAATCAACCAGGAAATGATCCTAATGCACAATTAATTGTTGACAGAAAAGATGGTAATCCTCGTGTTAAAATTAGGAATTGGATAGTAAATCCTGGGGATGAACAGCTAACTCGTGTTCTAATGGTAGTTAATACATTTGTCGAATCTGCAAAATATTATGCAAAAAAACCTTCTGATGGAGAGGCTATATTTTGGTATGTTAATAAAGCAGTAGAAGAAGGCAAAGATGTTCCAGTAGGTAAGGTAATGCAGTTCGGAGACACCAAAATAATTTTTGAAGACCCGAATATATTTGGGATAAATGTAATTTTCTTAAACTAAATAATAAAAAAAAGAAGCTAGTTTAACTGAGTAAAACAATAATTACATAATATATTGAGATATGAAAGCCCCTTATTGCTTGACAATAAGGGGCGATTTGATAACAATAGATAAAACATATCAACAATAATAAATAACTTCCTACTCCATATAGAAAAATAGGGATTACTCTTTAGAAATGAAATCATTGAAATTTCTATCGTATCTAACCTATTAGGTATTAGAGTTTGATCAAACGAGGTCAGACTCTTTCTTGTTTCATAAAATTCAATTCTGGACCATGCTTCATAAGATGGAATTATATTGATAAGACTGGTGCGATACTTTATCTTATATGGATGATAAAATAAGAGTTTATAAATAAATCAAGTTAATTAGATTGTGTATTTGACTATGCATATTGAAAAGTAATAGAAATAGTGTCATAATAGAAGCAAATCTAACGAGGAGCTGATAATATGATTACCAAAATAAGTAAGATTAAAAATAAAGTTAATAGTGATATACAGAAAATATTGACACTATTAGAGCCTTATGAGGTAACAGAAGATACTCTGTCAAATATGAAAAATCATTATGAACGTCTTTACATAGATGAGGAATTGGGATATATATTGAGGAGTTATGTTATCTATAAGGGCAACGGTATTGTTGAGTTTGATGATGATATTAAAGAACATGTTACTGAAGAAGTCCAACTTATAGAACAGATGATGAAATTTGATTTTATTAAGCTTTTGGAATTGGTGGAGGGTGAAGAAATTTGGGAGCTTGATATATCTAATAATTGTCATTTTACATATTTTGAAGTTGATGATTTTAATGGGTATAGTGAATGGTTTATTTATGGGAAAGTTGATGGACATAATATTTTATGTAGGCTAGACAATGAATCAAGGGAAGAAGAGATATATAATCAACTAGAAGAGCTATATAATCAGCCTATGGACTAAAAACTATAACTAATAGAAAAAGAAAAATGAAATAGTATTTAGTAATAATTAGAGTTTGATCAACCGTGGTCAGACTTTTTTTATTGATTAAATTCCAATTCTATATCATACTGATACTACTCTATACAATTTAGCAGATAATCCTGAATATACTGTAGACACTGTTATTTCTACGATTAATATGTTACTTAAACTTCTTTATGAAACAAAACATTTATAAAATTAATACGATATTATTAGAAGAAAAAATAGAAGAGACTTTCAAAAAAGTCTCTTCTATTTATATCTTAAATAACATCCACTTGCAAGTATCAATCTCATATTTCAGAATAAAGTGTTTCATTTGATTATTAATAATACTTTGACAAGTAAAAACTATCATTTTATTACCAGCTAGTTTTTCTAAGTCCTGTTTTATAATTTTATCAATTTTTATTACAGTATTAGAACCTTCTTCATTGATCAATCTAAAACGAAGGGGATGGGGGATGCCTTGTTTATCAAACCAACAAAGAAGATCGATATCCTTTCTTACCACTTTCATAAAACCACCTATAAAATACTACTCATTAAAGGATAATCATCTTCGCCAACCCCACCCATAAGTGGCTTAATGCCACTATTTAAAAAACAACTTCTAATAATTGATCTACTGTCATACTTCATTCTTATTTTATCTACTACTGTATCAATAGCTCTTTGTTTTTCATTATTGCTATCAAATATACTTAGCTGAACCATATCATTATCACAAAACTCTGAAACTCGAACTCCTAGATGTCTTATCTTTTCACCTTTCCAAGACTCATTAAATAAATCTTTAGCATGTTCATAAATTTGCTGAGTGCAATCAGTAGGAGTGTCAAATTTATGCTGATGTGAATAATAACCAAAATCACTTGTCTTAATTCCTACCGAAACTAATCTAGAACAATAACCAGAATCTCTTAATCTCATTCCCACAGTCTCACAAAGACTTAGTAAAATCATATGAGCTTCCTTATAATTATCAATATCAAATGGAGCAGTTGTTGAATTACCAATCCCTTTTATTTCTATTCTATTACTTTTCCTAACTTCAGAATTATCAACTCCATTAGCATAATTCCAAATTAACACTCCGTGAGATTTTAACTTATATTTTAATAAATTTAAATCAAAATTAGCTAAATCACCTATTGTTTCTATTCCTAGTTTATGTAATTTAGGGGCAGTAGCTCGACCTACCATAAATAAATCTTCTACTGGAAGACACCACATTTTAGAAGGCATCTCTTCAGGAAAAATAGTAGTAACAGCATCAGGCTTCTTTAAATCACTTCCCATTTTAGCTAAAAGTTTATTACTTGACACTCCAATGCTTACAGTGAAACCCAGTTCATTCTTAATTCTTTCCTTTATAATATGTGCTGTTTCTATCGGATCTCCAAATAAACCTTCCATATTTGTATAGTCTAAAAAACATTCATCAACACTATATCTTTGGATTTTAGGAGAATAATCTTGTAAAACTTCAACCATAGCATTACTACATTTTATATATAAGTCATAAGAAGGAGGCACTACATAAAGATTAGGACATTTCTTAAATGCTTCGAATAAAGTTTCTCCTGTTTTGATTCCATACTTTTTAGCTGGAATTGATTTAGTTAATATTATACCGTTTCTCTTTTTAGGATCACCACCGACAGCAGATGGAATAGTTCTTAAATCTAATTCATCACCTTGTTGTAACCTATAAACAGCTTCCCAAGATAAATAAGCACTATTCACATCTATATGGAAAATTACTTTTGACATACTAAATTCCTCCAATAAAATAATGTATTATTATTATATCGAACACACGTTCCTATGTAAATATAATATGTTAAAATATCTGTTATAATGCATGTTAAAAACTATATTTAATTAATTCAATATGGTTCTCAACAGAACATTATTAGATATACCAATAAAAAAAGAAGAGAATAAAATCTCTTCTTAATTACCAATGCTTAATGGGAATTTCTCAACTTGTTTTCGAAGGTGATTAACAGTGGTATGTGTATATATTTTTGTAGAATTTAAATCTTCATGCCCCAATAGTTCCTTTATAGAAATTATATCAACCCCTTGCTGATGAAGTAGAGAAGCATAGCTATGTCTTACTTTATGAATTGTGTAGCCTTTTTTGCCTAATCCTGACTTATCAAGATACCTTCTAAATAAAGTTTGAAAATTACTTACACTCATTCTACTACCTAAGTCACTTACTAGAATAGCTTTATTACTTAGTGGCAATCTCTCTTGTAGATACTCCCATAAATCACTAGCTAATGGTTCGATCAAAGGAACTACTCTTTGCTTATTTCCTTTTCCTTTTTTTATAGTAATGGTTTTTTTACCAAAATCAATATCATCAAAATCCATACTTAAAACTTCTGATCTTCTAGCACCAGTAAAAACTAATAGTTCAATCATTACCTTATCTCTTAATCTATGTTCAGGAAAACGAGCATACTTTTCAGGAGTTTCTAATAGTCTTTTAAGCTCGTGTTCTTTAAGGTAAATAGGTAGATGTTTCTCTTCTTTAGGAGCATGAATAGGTAACATAGGATTTTTCTCTATGTATTCGGTCTCAAGTAGATATTTAAAGAAAGAAGAAATGGAATGTATTTTTCGTCTAACAGTATTGGTTTTATAACCTTTATGGAGTTTTAAGTAAGATACATACCTTCTTAATACTTGTGTAGTCATTGCACAGAGCCTAGGTTCAATACCACCTATAGATAAAAAATTAGTAAAAACATTGAAATCAGTTTCATAACTACCTAAAGTTAATTTTGATGCATTTTTTTCTGATGCCATATAATCTAAAAATTCTCTAAAACAATAATGAATATCCATATAAAATCCCTCCTGAGTATATAGCCATCCATTAACCCTTAATGTTCAGATGTTGACATTTTAGATCTTATAAAAATTAAACTTATTGGTGTTCTCATAAGAACATTTAAGAAAAAGATCCTATAGAGTTCTCAGGAGAACAGTATTAAAGATAATAAGAGTAAAATATAAAATGAAATTGAAGCAGTCTATTTTAAGTTCTACTTCGGTTATGTGCATACTGTTTTGACTTATTGTCGGGTATGAAAAAACCTAAAAGTGATAACCTAAAATAGAGGGTTTCAAGATGGCTAGTTTTCAATGGTTTCAAGACTCGAAGGGATACAGAACTCAGTATATACAGAACTCGGCTTATAGATTTAGTCGCATATATTATTAAAATAATTTGAAACACTAGTCTTTATGATTGGTGTTTTTGTTTTTTTGGTGGGTGTTTTATACAATGCTAGACTTGGAAAAATAACGTGATACACTTTGTATACAATGTACGGAATAATCAGAAAATTATTTGAATTTACTAGTTAGGGTATGCTAATATATATATGTACAATTATAAGATAGTAATGACTGAGGACTATGTTAATCATTAACTCGTTTAAGGGTATAATATTACAAGTACATATGAAAGGAAGGTATATGGAATGACAGAGATATTAAAAGGAAGCCTAGTAGCGAAATCAATCAAAGAAAAAATAAAGGAAGAAGTAGCATATTTAAAACAGAAGGAGCTCGTACCAACATTGGCAATTATACGAATGGGAAATAGACCTGATGATATTGCTTATGAAAACAGTATTATTAAAAATTGCAGTTCTGTTGGTATTGAAAGTAGAGTTTTTGAGGTAGAGGTAGATACACCTATGGAGCAATTCGTTGAATTGATTAAAAATGTAAATAATGATAACAGTATCCATGGTATGCTTATATTTCGCCCATTACCCAATCATATAGATAATGAAGTTATTAAAAACTTAATAGATCCGCGCAAAGATGTGGATTGTATGAATCCAATCAATCTTGAAAAGGTCTTTGAAGGAAATATGGATGGCTTTGTACCCTGTACACCTAAAGCAGTAATAGAGATATTAAAATACTATAAAGTTACTCTTGAAGGAGCAAATGTTGCTGTCGTAAACAGAAGTATGGTAGTAGGAAGACCTTTAAGTATGATGTTATTAGGTACTAAATCAACTGTCACAGTTTGTCATTCAAGAACAAGAGACTTGCCTGGTGTTACATCAAAGGCTGATATTGTCGTAGCGGCTGTAGGTAGAGCGAGAATGTTTGGAAAAGAATATTTTAGTAATGATAGCATTGTTATAGACGTGGGTATCAATGATTCTGGTGATGGGGGTATATGCGGAGATGTTGATTACGATAATGTGGCTGAAAAAGTAAAAGCTATTACGCCTGTACCAGGTGGAGTAGGCAGTGTTACTACTTCAATACTTTTAAATCATGTAATTATAGCATGTAAAAAAATAAATAGTATTTAAAAAGAGAGCCTAGTTTTGAACTGACCATAAAAATTAGGCAAAATATATTAAGCAAGTTCTCTGGAGTGCACTCCAAATGTTAGATATTAATCTGATATTTTAGGTGCACTTCATTTTTTTAGAGGTTTCTTTGAATTTTTACAGAAAACAGAAAAAACTACTTACCTACAAGAAAACAATTTTTGTACAATTTTGTAGTTTTTTGTTGTAAAAAAATTGCCATGGGAAAAAAAGTATAAGAAGGAATTTTTATAAAAATGTTGAATAAGTATGAATATATATGTTACAAAAAATTAACAAAGGAGGGTAGAAATAAATTAAATAGGAAAGGAGAATAGTATTTAATGAATAAAAAGAGAGTGTTAAGCATTTTCTTAATTGTTGTGCTTATATCAGTATTATCTATTACTGTATTTGTGCAGTCTCCAGAAGGAGAGAGAACCAATTATGGCGTATTATCATTATTACCTCCTATTCTCGCAATTTTATTGGCATTTTTAACGAAACAGGTATTGTTATCATTGTTTTTAGGAATATTTGTAGGGGCATTAATATTATACGGCGGAAATCCTTTTCATGCATTTTTAAGAACACTAGACAGATTTATGCTAGGGTCAATTGCTGACTCATGGAATGGGGCTATACTGATGTTTACACTAACTATAGGAGGTATGGTTGGTGTTGTAGGGAAAATGGGTGGCACTAAGGCAATAGCTGAAGCCTTAGCAAAGAAGGCAAAGACACCAGTGGGAGCACAAGTAGCTACTTGGGTATTAGGAGTATTAGTATTTTTTGATGATTATGCAAACACTTTGATAGTTGGTCCAACTATGAGACCTTTAACAGACAAATTGAAAGTATCTCGAGAAAAATTAGCGTATATAGTAGACTCCACTGCAGCGCCAGTAGTTGGTATGGCATTAGTATCAACTTGGGTAGGATATGAAATTGGACTTATTAAAACTGCATATGAAAGCATTGGACTAAATGAGAATATCTACGGTGTATTCTTAAGATCCATACCGTATACTTTTTATAATATTTTTGCATTAGTATTAGTTCTAATGCTAACTCTGAAGATGAAGGATTTTGGTCCTATGTACCATGCAGAAAAACGTGCTAGGCTTACAGGAAAGGTAATAGGTGATGATGCAAAGCCTATGGCTAGCGATGAAATATCGAAGATGGAACTTAGAGAAGGAATTAAACTGAAATCATCAAATGCAATAGTTCCAATATTAACACTGGTTATAGTATCTTTTGCAGGCCTCTGGTACAATGGTTACCTTGCAGCAATAGCAGACGGATTAGATATAAAATTTTACACATGGGAAGGCATAAGAGAAAGCTTTGGATATGCTGATGCCAGCGTTGTTTTAATATGGGGGGCAGTTACTGCTAGTATAGTTGCGATTATTATGGCAATATCTCAAAAAATATTAACTCTTGGTGAAGCATTTGATTCATGGATAGAAGGTGCAAAATCTCTAGTGATTACCTGTATAATACTAGTGCTAGCATGGTCTTTAGGCAGTATAACAGAAGCAGTTGGCACAGCTGATTTTTTAGTAGGTGTAGTGTCAGATAGCATCCCAGGCGGGGTACTGCCGATAATTGTTTTTCTAATATCTTGTCTTGTAGCATTTGCAACTGGGACTTCATGGGGAACAATGGCAATAGTAGTTCCTTTAGCTGTTCCTCTTGCTAATAGTTTTGTCGTAAATAGTGGAGCAGATGCATCACTAATTATTGCGACACTAAGTTCAGTTTTATCTGGTTCAATTTTTGGAGATCATTGTTCTCCGATATCAGATACAACTATTATGTCGTCAATGGCTTCTGCTTCAGACCATATTGATCATGTTAAAACTCAAGCTCCTTATGCACTTACTGGTGCAGGATTAGCAATATTAGGCTACTTTATAGTTGGAATACTAGAACTAAGCCCATTGATTGCATTACTAGTAGGAGTTGTATTGATTTACTTTATAGTTCATTTCTTTGGTAAGAGTGTTAAGGAAAGTGATTTGTTAGCAGAACAAGAATCTACAAATCAATAAAATCATAGTAAGAAGGCCATCGACTAGATGGCCTTTTTTTAGACATATTAAATTACACTAATATACAAAACAAGACATTTTTCATTGAAGGGAAATATTATATGCTTGGAGAATTATAAGAAGAAGAGTTATGGTAAACTAGGGGGGATAATATTGCAAATCAATTTTGATTCAATAAACCAAAATCTTATAGTATATTTCAAAGGTGAATTAGACCATCATACTGCAGAAGAAATAAGAAAGGAGATTGATAAAATTTATTTTGAAAAGAGATATAAGAACATTATTCTAAATTTAAACAATCTTAATTTTATGGATAGTTCAGGAATTGGATTGTTGATGGGAAGATTCAAATTAGTATCACAAAATAATGGTAAACTATGTATTACGAATGTAAGTCCAAGAGTAGAGAAAATCCTTAAGATGTCTGGTATATTAAAGATTGTTGACATATATAGCGATGTTAAAAGTGCATCGGATAATATTTGAGGAGAGTGATGAGTATAATGATGGAAAATAGTATGAAACTGGAAATTCCTAGCAAGTCACAGAATGAAGCATTTGCGAGAGTTGTAGTTGCTGCTTTTGCTTCACAACTTGACCCAACAATAGAAGAACTGGCAGATATTAAAACAGCTGTATCTGAGGCTGTAACGAACGCTATAATCCACGGTTATGAGAATAAACCAGGCATAGTTATTATTGAGTGTAAAATAGAGGGAAGTAAAATTGAGATAAATATTTCTGATAGAGGGAATGGAATATCTGATATATCTAAAGCTATGGAACCTTTTTATACATCTAGACCTGAGCTTGAAAGATCAGGTATGGGTTTTACAGTTATGGAGACTTTCATGGATGAGCTTGATGTGAATTCAGAGGTTGGTAAAGGTACGAGGGTGAGAATGGTAAAAGATTTTAAAAGCGTACATATTGAGGAGTAGATGATATGAATACAAGCTCAGCCAATAAGCCATCCTATGAATTATTAAGCCATTCTGAAACAATGGAATTGATAAGAAAAGCTCAAGAAGGAGATGAGAATGCGCAATCAATACTTGTTAGTCATAATTTAGGACTAGTTAAGAGTGTTCTAAAGCGATTTGCTAATCGAGGATATGAGACTGAAGATCTGTTCCAGCTAGGATGTATTGGATTGCTAAAAGCAATTCAAAAATTCGATTCATCATATGATGTCAAATTTTCAACTTACGCAGTTCCTATGATAATTGGTGAAATTAAGAGGTTTTTAAGAGACGACGGTATTATCAAGGTTAGCAGATCACTTAAACAGACTGCAATTAAAGCAAATATGGCTAAAGAAAGATTGTCTAAAAATTTAGGCAGAGAACCTAGTATCCAAGAAATATCAGACGAGATAAAAGTTGATAAAGAGGACATTGTAATGGCATTAGATTCGAATCAGCAGCCTGACTATTTATATGATGTAATACATCAAAACGATGGGTCACCTATACATTTAATTGACAGAGTTATGTCTAGTGAGAGTGAAGATACTGAAGTATTGGATAAAATAACTTTAAAGCAAATTCTAAGTCAGTTAAAACCTAGAGACAAGCAGATTATAGTTATGAGATACTTTAAAGATAAAACCCAAACCGAAATAGCTAATATGCTTGGGATTTCTCAGGTACAAGTTTCTAGGATAGAAAAAAGAGTATTGCAAAGCATGAAAAAAATGCTAACAAAGGTGTGAAAATTCATACCTTTATTTTTTTGAATTAAAAATCATTAATGACACATAATAAAACTATGAAAGCAAATGGAGTTGATTATATTATGAGAAAATATTTCAAAGTATCTTTGATTACATTTATAATTGTTGCTATATCCATAGTTTTATATTTTTTTTATTCAAACAACAATTCTACAAAAGGAGAGCCAAAAAGAGCAAGATTTGTTGATGCTGACTATAATCAAAGTATTGAGGTGATTTATTATAGAAAAGGTTAAACTGTTTCTGCAAATAGAACCTAAAATTACAGCTACTCCAGGGCAAGTATTAAAAATAGAAGATGTTGGGACTGTATTTTGTATAGATGAGAACGTACAGAATAGTGTACTTAAATTAGAGGTGAAAAAAGTAAGGTTTGATCAAAAAAATGAGGTCATACCTGTTTTGATGATTATAAGTATAATACAAAACTCTATGACAAATGTAGATGTGGTAATCATGGGTAATCCTGAAATACTTGTAGACATAAAACATGAATCGAATTCAAATCAAATATATAAATATCTCAAGGTTGCAATTGTCTGTTTAATACTATTTTTAGGCGCAGGATTAGCAATCATTAATTTTCATGCAGATGTAAACATGGATGAGTCTTTAAAGATAATTTATTACATGGTAACTGGCAAAGAAAACGATAAGCCATTAATCTTGCAAATTCCTTATTCAATAGGCATTGGACTTGGAATGGCAGTTTTTTTCAATCATGTATTAAAAAAGAAGTGGAAGAAAGAACCTAGTCCTTTAGAGGTTGAAATGTACATGTATGATAAAAGTATAGATGAGTATACATTAGATAATACGAAACATAACTAATATAATAAATTGGTGGTGGTGAGTTGATTTTAAACTTTGTATTAGCTACAGTAGCTCTTTCAGGTGGAGTAATAGTAGGTTCAGCAGCAGCAGCCTTTGTTACGCTATTAGACATTGTACCTAGGCTTGCTCAGCTTACAGATTCGGCAAAGCAAATAACACTATATGAAAAAGTTATAGTTATTTCGATGTCATTTGCATCATTTATGACTCTTTTACATAAAACCATTAAAATAAATCATTTAATTTTAGTTCCTATAGGTTTAATACTAGGAGTATTTATAGGAATGCTGGCTTCAGCTCTAGCAGAAGTACTGAATGTTATGCCTGTGCTAGTAAGAAGGTTTAATATGTATGGATATATATATCCGGTTTTACTATCAATTGCTTTAGGAAAAGTGGTTGGTTCACTAATTAGCTGGAGCATTATTGCAAAGCATTAATTACGAAAGGTGAATGACATATATGAATAGATCAGTAATATTTAAGAAATTGATAGACATATATAAAGCACAAAATAATGAAATAAAAAACAGATTAAAGGATAATTATTTTCATTTTGATGATGATATAACAAATGTTGAGAAAAATCAAAAACTTGGGAATCATAGATGAGGATGGTGAAATAAATGAATAACATTAATCAAAAAGACTATTATGAATATGTCAAAAAAAAGATGCCTAAGCCAAGCTACTTAAAAAACTGCATATGGGCTTTCATAGTTGGCGGGTTAATCTGTGATGTTGGCCAATTAATAACTAATTTTTTTATCAAGAATGGGCTAGATAAGAAAGGAGTTGCCTCTGCTACAGCAATAACACTTGTATTTTTAGGAGCTTTTTTAACTGGATTAGGAGTATATGATAAATTAGGTAAAAAAGCAGGTGCGGGTTCAATAGTACCAATTACAGGTTTTGCGAACTCAATAGTTTCACCTGCAATGGAATTTAAAAGGGAAGGCTTTGTATTAGGTGTTGCAGCTAAAATGTTTATAATTGCTGGACCTGTGTTAGTTTATGGATTTGGAAGCTCAATAATAGTAGGAATAATATACCTGCTATTAGGGAAGTAAGGAGGTATTAACTTGGCACAAAAGAGATTAGGAAAACAAACTATAAAATTAGAAAATCCTCCAACTATTATAGCAACAGCTACTGTAGTGGGTCCAAAGGAGGGGCAAGGTCCGTTAAAGGATTATTTTGATGTTGTTTTAGAAGATGACTTATGGGGTGAAGAAAGCTGGGAAAAGTCTGAATCTAAGTTTCAACAGGAAGCAGTGAAGCTTGCACTTTCTAATGCAAAATTAGTAGAAAGTCAAGTAGACTATTTATTTGCTGGAGATTTACTTAACCAAATTATATCTTCATCATATGCAGCGAGACAGCTACAAATACCTTTTTTTGGTTTGTATGGTGCTTGTTCTACAATGACAGAATCCTTAAGTTTAGGAGCAATGTCAGTAGATGGAGGATTTGCTGACAATGTTGTATGTGTGACATCAAGTCATTTTAGTACTGCTGAAAGACAGTACAGGTTTCCATTAGAGCATGGGAATCAAAGACCACCAACTGCACAATGGACTGTAACTGGTTCTGGTGCAGCTGTATTATCTTCACTTGGCGCTGGGCCGTTTATTACTCATATTACTACTGGAAAAGTAGTTGATCCTGGTATTAAAAATGCAAATAATATGGGACCAGCAATGGCTCCAGCAGCAGCTGATACAATTGTTCAGCATTTTAAAGATACAGGCTTCAAGCCAGAAGATTATGATTTAATAATTACTGGTGACTTAGCAACTGTAGGAAAAGACATAGCAGAAGAGATGATAGGAAAAGAAGGATATGATGTCACAAATGTTTATTCAGATTGTGGAATTGAAATATTTGATGCTGAAGAACAGGACACTCATGCTGGTGGAAGTGGGTGTGGATGCTCAGCTGTAGTATTTGGAGGATATATATACAAACAGCTAAAGACTGGAAAATTTAATAGGGTTTTATTAATTTCTACTGGAGCCCTATTGTCACCAACAAGCATTCAGCAAGGAGAATCTATACCAGGAATAGCTCATGCTGTAACTATAAGTAATATCAGGTAAAAGGAGGATTTAAATGGAATATATAAGAGCATTCATAGTGGGAGGTATTATTTGTGTCATAGGTCAGCTTCTCATGGATGGAACTAAATTAACTCCAGCTCACATATTAGTCTTATTTGTGACATCAGGAGTTATACTCACAGCATTAGGGGTGTACGAACCAATTGTTCAATTTGGCGGAGCAGGAGCTACAGTTCCATTGCCAGGGTTTGGGTATTCGCTGGCTAAAGGTGCTATAGAGGCTGCAAAAAAGGATGGAATAATAGGAGCATTTACAGGCGGAGTTCAGGCTACAGCTGGAGGCGTTGCGGCAGCAGCTTTCTTTGGATATATAATGGCAATATTATTTGATCCAAAAACTAAGCAATAAGGAGTAGTTGTATGAAAAGAAAAATAATATTAGTTACTGACGGAGACGACGTAGCACAGAAGGCTGTTGAAAAAGCTGCAAAAAATATAGGCGGTAGATGTATATCAAGATCTGCAGGTAATCCTACACCTATTACTGGTGAAGAAATCATAAATCTTATAAAAAGTGCAAAGTATGATCCAGTAGTAATAATGGTTGATGATATTGGTAACCCGGGATTCGGAAAAGGAGAAAAGGCTCTTAATGATATACTTATTCATCCAGATATGGAAGTATTAGGAGTTGTAGCAGTAGCATCAAATACTCAAGATGTAACAGGTGTAAAAGTGGACTTTTCTGTAGATTATATGGGTCATATGGTCTCAAATGCTGTAGATAAAGATGGTGTAGAAACAAGTTCCAAAACACTTTATGGAGATACAGTGGATATAATTAACAAGTTTTCAATACCGATAGTAGTTGGAATAGGAGATATTGGGAAAATGAGGGGTAAAGATAATCATGCTATAGGTGCTCCAATAATAACTAAAGCATTGAAAGAAATATTGAATAAAAGTGGGTCAAAAGATAATGAAAGAGAAATTTGACTATAAAGAAGTAGTTGATAAATTATCTAATAAGCTTGGTGTTGGTAAAAGTTTTGATGTAGTAAATCGAGAGATAGAGGTAGCAGGTAAGAAAGCATCAATTTTTTTTATAGATGGTTTTATTAAAGATGACATTATGCTTTGGATAATGAAAATTTTGCAGCAAAGTAAAAGAGAAGATATTTTACCTAATACTCTTTCAAAGCTGATAAGTGCAAAAATTCCTTATGTTGAATGCAATTCAAGTGATGATATTGAAGAAATAGAGTACTCAATTCTTTCTGGAGCTGCAGCATTATTTGTTGAAGGAGTAAATGAGGGAATAGTTATTGATGCTAGAACTTATCCAGCTAGAGGACCGGAGGAACCTGATTTAGAAAAGGTTACAAGAGGCTCAAGAGATGGGTTTGTTGAGACTGTAGTATTTAATACTGCACTAATAAGAAGAAGGATAAGAGATGCAAGCTTGAGATTTGAGCTAATTAAAGTCGGAAAAAGGTCACAAAGTGATGTGGTAATTGGCTATATAGAAGATATAGCTAATAATGATTTAATAGAAGATTTACGAAAAAAACTAATAGATGTTGAAACTGATGCTCTTACTATGGGGGTAAAGACTCTTGAAGAGTTTATATTGGGTAGAAACTGGAATCCGTTTCCTCAAGCTAGATTTACAGAGAGACCTGACGTAGCTGCCGCACATATGCTAGAAGGACACATTGTCATATTAGTAGATACAACTCCTAGTGTAATGATTCTTCCTGTTACCTTATTTCATTTTACTCAACATGCAGAAGACTATTATCAAAACCCTGCCATTGGGACATATATAAGATGGATAAGACACTTAGCTATGTTTCTTTCATATATTATAGCACCCTTATGGTTGTTATTGGTACATTACAGAGAATTTTTACCTCAGTGGCTAAGTTTTATAGGACCAGAGAAAACAGGAGAGATTAGTTTGCTTATTCAATTCATTATATTAGAGATAGGACTTGATGTATTGCGTATAGCTTCAATACATACTCCTAACGCATTAACAACTTCCTTGGGAATTATTGGAGCGTTATTATTAGGAGAGTTTGCAGTAAAAGTTGGATGGTTTATACCAGAGTCAGTGTTATATATGGCTATTGCAGGAATAGGTATGTTTGCAACGCCAAGCATAGAATTTGCAATGGCACTAAGGCTGTTCAGACTAATATTGCTGATATTGACAGGATTGTTTAATATATATGGATTTGTTGCAGGTATATTAATTCTATTGATAGTTCTTTTAAGAACAAGATCCTTTGGTGGAGTACACTATTTATGGCCTCTAATTCCATTTAACTGGCAAGCACTAAACTCTATAATAATGAGAAACCCAATACCAGAAGTAAGAAAGAGACCAGAATTTTTAAAAGTTAAAGAAAAATACAATGCACCTCCTGATGATGAGGTGGAGGAATAAGCTATGAATATTAAAAAGAGACCTTATAGAAGGTCTCTTTTTAATGGATCAGTTTTCATTGTTAATATTATCCTCGTTATCAGTACTATCATTAAAATCTCCATCATTAGGGCTATCTGTCTGGTCGTTGTTGTTATTTCCATTATTAAACCAATTATCTAACCAATCTTCAATTACATTGCCCTGAGTATGAGTATCACATTCTTCAGTAGGAACCGTGAATACATAATCTTTAGGGACGATACCTCCATGTTCGTTAGGATTATATGGAGGATTACGTTTAATAAATACTTTCTCTTCTATTAATTCTGGTGGACAGTATTCTGTAGCCAGTTTTCCAGTAGTCTTATCAATAGACACCTTTACGTGAACATCACATGGCTCAGTTGGTTCAGTTCCCTTTACGAATATCTCTGTTCTAACAGTACTGCCTCTTGGATCTAAAGAGCATAGATCCGTTGCTAATTTACCTGACTCTGTACATATCTGTCTAGTTACTATGCCGTCCTTAGGAACATCAAAGTTCTTTGCTTCATAGTTCGCATGAGCTTCTTTCATGATATATGACCAAAATTCTGCAGCCCTTGAACTACCCTTAGAGAGCTTAACTTGGGGAGTATCGTTCCCTATCCATACTCCAGCTGAATAATAAGGAGTATATCCAAGGAACCATATATCTCCTTTTTCTTGAGTAGTACCCGTTTTACCGGCTACTGGAATTTTAGTATTGCCACTAAAAAGTTTTGCTCTATTACCAAGACCTGATGTTACAGTACTTCTCAGGATATCTGTCATAACATACGATACTTCTGGAGAAACTACTCTTGTCTTATTAGGTCTATTTTCAAGTATTATATTACCATTTCTATCTAACACTTTTGTATATGAAATAGGTTCTACATAAACACCACTATTGGCTATAGCACCATAAGCAGCTGTTATCTCTAAAGGTGTTAATCCGTGACTCATACCTCCGAGACCAAGTGCAGATGAGTTGTCATCGTTTGTAACTTGATTTTCAGCTCTTGTAACAAAACTGTCTTTTCCATCTTCTTTAATTATTCCAAGCTTTGCGAGATATTCCTTAGAAGTCTCTATACCTATTTTTTCTACCATTTTAACAGAACTAACGTTTATAGATTGTTCAACCGATTCTCTTAATGTGTTTATACCAGAATAATAATTATACCAGTTTCTTGGCCACAGCTTTCCCTTGCCATTATAATGAGGGACATCATCTATTATATCAGCAGCAGTAAAACCATTATCTAATGCTGGTAGATAGACTGCGATTGGCTTAATTGCAGAACCAGGTTGCCTTTGACTAATTGCTCTATTAAATAATTTATTACCTTTTAAATCTCTACCCCCAACCAGAGCTTTGATTTCTCCAGTCCTATAATCAATGATAACCGCCGCTGATTGAGGTTGAACTACACCACTTCTATCATTATTCAAGAAATATTTTGAGTTAATTAATAGATTATTATTTGAGTCTATAGAGTAAAAATCTTTGTTTTCTGAAAGATATCTACTATTAATTACAATCTGTTTTTTATCTTTGATTTCATAGTTTTCTTTAGCTAAAGCCAATGAACCAACAGTATGTTTTACAAGATTTTTTCTCTCATCAATAGTATAATAATCTTCAATATCAATAGTTTTCGGATAAATATTGAACTTAGAATTTGTTATAACTAGATTCCCTTCATCTGTAAGATTAAATGTACCATTTTCAATAATTAGATTGCCATTATCATCAAATAAGTTAGATTTTTTGTACAGTACAATTTTTCTATTGTCACCTAACAAATTTCCGTATTTATCCAAGGTCCAATCAACTAGAATAGGAGCTTTTACTTTTCCCAAGTCTCCTAGCAGAATTTGTCCGAAGTTGTTATAAGCTTCTTCTATTTTATGTTGCATTTCTATATCCATAGTGGAATATATCTTAAGACCGCCTGTAAAAAGCTCTTTTTCAGCTTCTTCTTTTGTATATCCAGCCTTTTCCACTAGGTCGTTTATTACTTGAGTTTTAACATAATCATCAAAATATGATGAAATACCAACTAGTTTTTTCTGACCAGGTTTAATTGCAGCTTTCATATCTTCATTTATGGCTTCGTTGTACTCTTCTTCAGATATCTTGCCTAATTCTTTCATTTTTGCCAATATTACTCTTTGACGTTTTAGCGAATTTTCGTTAAAAACTACAGCGTACCTTGTAACATCAATGTCAATTTCACCTAATATATTATCTTTATTCTCAATAGTTTCAATGTCTTCCAAAGGAACTGTATTAAAAGGTGAATACTTTGAAGGTCCTTTAACTATACCAGCTATCATAGCACTTTCGGCTATTGTTAGCTCACTCACATCTTTAGAAAAATAGGTTTGCGCAGCTTCTTGAACTCCATAAGATCTTTGATTTAAATCAACTCTGTTAAGATATGCTTCTAATATTTGATCTTTAGTTAAAGCTTTATCTATCTGGATTGCTAAATAAGCTTCTTTTATTTTTCTGTCAAGCTTTCTTTCCTTAGTCAGATACAAGTTTCTAGCTAATTGTTGAGTTATTGTACTTGCACCTCTTAGGTTATCTCCTTCTCTGATATATTCAGCTAAAGCTCCAAATATTCCTCTGATATCAATACCAACATGATCCATAAATCTTTCATCTTCAATAGCAATAAATGCATCTTCAAGGTGATCAGGTATTTTGTCTAAAGTAACATAAGTTCTATACCCTTCTGATTGCACTTTTTCAATGAGATTTCCATTCTGATCTAATATTACAGAGTTAACATCTAATAGAGATGTAATATTTGTTGGGTCAATTTCTGGAGCATTCTTTATTGTAGCAAGTACCAGTCCTCCAACTGCTCCTGCTCCAATAAAGCAAACCACAAGAATGATAACTATGGCTAACCTAAAAAAGCTGATTTTTTTCTTTTTTGTTTTCTTTGTTTTTTTATTTTTATTTGTTCTACTATTATTGTCTTGGGTCATAATAAACCTCCTTATTATAAGTGAAGGGAAAGCTCTAACAACTAATTATCAAAACAATTATACCATATATATATTCGTTTGTTAATTAATTTAAACGAGGAATACGAATGTACGTTCTTTTAATAGTTGTATCTATTTTAATTATTACAACATTATACATAATAATACACATAAAATTGAACTTAATTTTAATATAGCTTTCATATCGTTGCAGAAGATAAACAATGTACTTTAAGATGTTAACTTTCTAGATTTTATTGCATATACTGTAAGAGGGGTGTTTTTGTGAAGAGAAAAAATAGAAAGAGAAAAGGTTTTATAGCAATAGTGATTACTATTGTTCTATTCATATATGGATTTATTATTTTAGATAAGAGTATTAAGCCAACAGTATTAGCTATTTCAGAAGTGCAGGCTCGTAAATTTGCAACACAAGCTATAAATGAAGCAGTAAAGGACAGGATTAAGGATGATATAAAATACAAGGACTTGATTTTTGTTAAGTATGATAATGAAGGAAAGGTTACAATGATGCAGGCAAATACTGTTCTTATGAATAGTATAGCATCAGATGTAGCTCTTGAAGTTCAGGAGAACATTCGTCAGATAGGTTCAGGTGCAATAAAAATACCTTTGGGCAATGCGTTAAATAGTCAGATTTTATCTCAACACGGCCCCAAAATTGAACTTAACATAGTTCCCCAAGGCAGCGTGTCAGTAGATTTTACAACAGAATTTATAGAATCAGGAATTAATCAAACGGTACATAAAGTTTATTTAATTATAGTAGCAGATGTACGAATTATTGTTCCACTTGCTTCAGATACTATAAAAATAGTAACCAATATTCCAATTGCAGAAACAATAATTGTTGGTGATGTACCTGAAAGCTATATTTTTGTTCCAAAGGATGAAGTACTTAACGTTGTTAATTGAGGAATGAATTAATATAAATAAAGTCTACATTTACTTTTGAGTGAAATGTATTGTATATTTAATATAAAGGATAAATAATATGTTCATAAGACAAGTATCCCAATAATAATAGAGGTGAAACATATGTATGATATAAAAAGCGAGAATAAGAAAGAAAGAGTGCTAATAGTAGGAGTTGAAATAGATAAAAGAGCAGAAATAGATATTGAGAGTTCTATGAAAGAATTGTGTGAATTAGTTGAAGCTGCCGATGGCATAGTAGAGGGAAGTGTTACTCAAAATAGAGAAAGAATAGACTCAGCTTTTTACATAGGTAAAGGAAAAGCTCAAGAAGTTGCAAATTACTGTGACGAACTTAATATAGACACTGTTGTATTTAACAATGAATTAACAGGAGCTCAAACTAGAAATCTTGAAGATATTATAAACAGAAAAATAGTTGATAGGACTAATCTCATACTAGATATATTCGCAAAAAGAGCAACTAGTAAAGAAGGAAAGCTTCAAGTTGAGCTAGCGCAGCTAAGGTATAGGCTTCCAAGATTAATTGGGTTAGGAAATCAACTATCAAGGACTGGCGGAGGTATAGGAACAAGAGGTCCTGGAGAGAAAAAGCTTGAAACTGACAGAAGACACATATTAGAAAGGATACATGATATTGAAAAGCAGATGAAAGAGCTTGAAAATGTAAGGATGGTTAAGCGAAAGAAAAGACAAGGCTCTGATACGCCGATTGTAGCTTTAGTAGGATATACAAATGCAGGAAAATCGACATTGCTGAATAGATTAATAAAGTTTGATGAAGGCTATAGTGAAGATAAAGAAGTATTTGTGTATGATATGCTTTTTGCAACACTTGAAACTACACTAAGAAAAAGCGTTTTACCTAATGGACAAGATTTTCTTATTACAGATACTGTTGGTTTTGTTAGTAAATTGCCAACAAAGCTGGTAGAAGCGTTTAAAGGTACTCTTGAGGAAGTGGAATATGCTGACTTGCTGTTACATGTCGTAGATGTAACTAATAAAGATTTAGACTTACAGATTAAAACAACTCTCAGTGTTCTAAAAGATTTAGATGTATTAGATAAACCTATTATAACTGTATTTAATAAGATTGATGAATCTAACGAAGAAATTATATACGATATAGCAGAGCCAAAAGTATTTGTTTCAGCAAAAAATGGCGATAATATAGATCTTCTTTTAGAGACAATACAGAATAATTTGCCGCAAAAGTATTATAAAG
Organism: Brassicibacter mesophilus; assembly: GCF_050433385.1. NCBI lineage: Bacteria > Bacillati > Bacillota > Tissierellia > Tissierellales > Thermohalobacteraceae > Brassicibacter > Brassicibacter mesophilus. Next base: position 18,162 of record NZ_JBNPXI010000009.1, on the reverse strand, counting down.
TAAAAATGCTTATTCCATATAGTGAAGGTAATTTAGCTTCAAATATTTTTAGTAAAACAAAGGTTGAAAATTGCGAATATAACGAAGAAGGAACTCTTTTAACTACGGTACTAGATTCTATTGAATATGAAAGATATAAGAAATACTTAATAGATTAAAGGTGATTTATATGAGTGCTAAACTAATTATGGATAAAAAGGTTGAACAACTGGAAGATCATTTTCTAACTTATCTATTATATAAAGAAGGCAAGAGCATTGAGTTGATATCAAAAATAAGAAGAATGACTTTAAAGCAAGTTGAAAATGATATAATAAAGTGTAAACTTGAAATTAACAAGCCAACACAGACCCAAGATAATCTGGTAAATATTATAAGTATGAAGAAACAGGATAGAATTAGATATATAGAAAGATTAGACAATGATGACAAGGAAAATTTGTCTATGGAAATCTATAAAAGATATACGAAGTTTAAGAATGCAGAAGATCGCATGATATTGATATGGATGATAGGGGAATTGAAAAATAAAGAGCTTTTACCTTTATTAAGAATGGAACTTAAAAGTAATAATGTCAACTATAGGAGACTTGCATGTTCTGCACTAGGTAAGATTAAAGAAAGAGAAACTAAAAGATGGCTTGAGGACATGATTTATGATGACAATTCTCAAGTTAGGCAATATGCCATAAAAGCTTTGGCACATGTAGGTGATTTAGAATCTGTGCCAAAGCTTAAAAAAATATTAATGCAAGATAATGAAAAAGATTATGTCAAAAAGAACATTATATCCACTCTTAACCAGATAAAATTAATTACCTAATCATTTTTTTAGTACTTTTGACGATTTGAACTATATCCATATAAGCTTTTACAGCGCCTATAGCTACTATTGGTCTGCCAAAGGAAACAAAATTTAACCTTCTTGATGTAAAACCTCCGATTTTCATTAGTGTATTTACAGCTGGCATTGTATTTACTAAGATCAGCTGATCTCTATGACCTCCACCTAGTTCAAATGCGTCTTTTATTGCAGGAATCACTAGTTGAGGAGAAAACTGCCTACTTAATGTAAATACTTTATTTTTTTTGTCATCTATTCCTCTAAAAATGATTTTGCCTTGATCTTGTTTATCTAGTGTATCAAAAAAAGGTACATTTAGTATGTCTTCTTTTTTGGGAGTGTTATCTATAGGTAGAATTCCTAAGTGGATTGCAGAAGCAACAGCTGAAGAATGAGTCCCGCCAACACAATGATAAATTATATACATAGCACCACCTCTAAACAATTACTGAGTTTAATTTGCCCAAAATCAATTGAAAATATTTATATTTATTTTTAAAATCATGCATATTTGTTTTTATAATTAGGTAAAATTAAAATAAATACAAAATTGAATTTTCAGAAAAGTATTGAAATTTATTGTATCTTATTGTATGATAAGTATAAGAACTAGAAGGGAGGCGTTTGCCAATGATAGTTAGAAATTGTGCAGGCGGTGTAATCTTTCAAGGGGATAGAGTATTTATTCTGCAAAACGAAAAGAATGAGTGGGTATTGCCAAAAGGTAAAATTCGTAACGGTTTCCTTGCTTCCGAAACAGCTCTTCAGCGTGTGAATGAAGAGACGGGGCTTGATGTGGAGATTATTTCTACAGCTGGAGAAACTAATTACGAATTTTATTCTTTTTCAAGGCAAAAACCAGTGTGTAATGAAATAACATGGTTCATAATGGAAGCTAAAGATTCAAGATTTAAGATTAACAAGGAATACGGTTTCATAGACGGAGGATTTTATGATTTAGACGATGCTATTAAAAAAATAACATACAGTCAAGATAAATCCTTAGTCAGTCTTTCGTACGGTAAGTATTTAAAATTAACAGAAAAAGAGGCAATTTTAGCTTGAAGGGGTAGATTACTACCCTTTATTTTTTTTTCAGTAAAATGGTATAATATAATAAACGCAAGATGAAGGGGGCTAATAATGAATAAAAATTATAAATCGGTTCATGAATTTGGATATGATGAAGTGATAATCAATAAATCAAGGTTTATTGGCTACGCTAAACCAATAACTAGTGAAGATGAAGCTATAGGCTTTATACAGGAAATGAAGACTAAACACAAGGACGCTACTCATAATGTTTATGCGTATGTATTTGGGGAAAATAGCAATATCCAAAGATACAATGATGATGGAGAGCCAAGTGGGACTGCGGGGGTACCAGTTCTAGAAGTAATAAAAAAGGAAGACTTGAGAAATGTCGTGGTAGTTGTCACTAGATATTATGGAGGAATTAAGCTAGGTGCAGGAGGACTAGTTAGGGCTTATACAAAGGGAGCAAAAATAGGACTGGAAGCCGGGAAGATAGTTGATAAAATTCTTTTTAATAAAATTAAGGTTAGGATTGACTATACTTTATATGGAAAGTTAGAAAATGAATTAATGAGGTTGGGATACTTAATAGATGAAGTTATATATGATGATGCTGTAAATATTATGATACTTTGTCAAACGGATAAAGTCGAACAACTTATTGGTTTATTGATAGAATTAACAAGCTCTAGGATGGAATACGAAGTACTAGATGAAACATTTTTTTCTGTTAAAGATGGCACTTTATTGAAATAATTAGCTGTATCTTAATGATGCAGTTTTTTTTATGTGTGAGTATTCTTAATTTTTTACAAAATTAAGGGTTTTTTAGATTACGGTGAATTAAGTTAGAATAAAACATGCTCTTAAACAAATATAAATATATTGAGAGATTGTAATTATTAATACTGACGATACTTGAGAAATAAATATGTTGTGGTTTTATTTATTTTTATGGGGGTGATACATTGGAATACTATAAAGTTCTTGTTTCCTGCGGACATTTAGGTAATACTAAAGAAATTACTGTTACAAGATATTTTATAGCCAGAAATATTATTGAAGCATTTGAAAGTGGTAATAGAATGCCTAGAGCAAAAAAAAAGAAAAATCATGCAGCTGTATTACTAGTTATACCCATAACAAAAAATGAGTATGTTTTAGGAAAAAATGTAGAAAGAAATAATAAATATCTTTATAGTTAGTTATAATACTATAAAACTAGGGTATATATTAAAAAAACAAATGGAGGGAATAAAATGGATAAAATAGATCAAAATAAAAATATAATGCTAGGACAAAAAGTGTGGGCAGTTATAGGCGTAACTCCAAATCAACAGAAGTTTGGATATAAAATTTGGAAGAAGCTCAGACAAGAAAATTATGAAGTATATCCTGTCAATCCAAAATATACAGATGTTGAAGGAGAAAAGTGTTATCGAGCCTTAAAAGAGCTTCCTCAAAGGCCAGATGTTGTTAATTTTGTTGTACCACCTCAGGTTAGTTTAAAAGCTTTAGATGAAGCAAAAGAGCTAGGGATTAAATACTTGTGGTTTCAGCCTGGAACTGCTGGTGAAGAAGTAATTAATTCAGCAGAGGATATGGGGTTTGAAATCGTATTTCATGATTGCGTGTTAGTAGCTTTAGAATAAAGCTTCCAACAAAGCTGGAAGCTCATTTTTTTGCTTTTTTAAGTATTTCATATATTCCCATTGAAAACAAAAACAATGCAAAAAGTAATTTTAAAGTATCTGATGGAATATTTATTGCCATCATTGAACCTACAAGTGCTCCTAGAACGCCTGCTGCAATCAATGGTAAAACAACTTTAAAGTTTATGTTTTTATTAAGATAATGAGTGATAAGTGCAACAATAGAGATAGGAATGAAAACTACTAAATTAATTCCTTGTGCTTGTTGCTGATTTAAAGATGTAAATAGAATTATACTAGGGATTAGTATTGTTCCTCCACCAATTCCCATACCACTTATAATCCCAGAAAACAAACCGATTATTATTAATGTCATTTAAACACCATCCTTATTGCTGCAATTATCATGAAAACACCAAAAATTTTTCTAAGAATATTACAAGGTATTTTATTCAAAAGCTTAGCGCCTATGAAACTTCCTAGAACACCTCCTATTGTTACTAATAAAGCAGGTCTTAAATCTAATATTCCATGTCTAAAATATATATAAGTGCTTATAATAGTTAGTGGGAGAATAATGCTTATAGCTGTAGCATGAGCTTTATGATCTTCTACACCAAGTAAAAATATCATAGCAGGAACTACTATAGTACCTCCACCCGAACCAAATAAGCCATTTACAATACCTGTGACAAATCCAATAAATAAGATTTTAGGATCAAACTTAATTTTATGCATTGCATCACCTAATATATTTTTTATTCTACTGATAATATTAGTAGTAACATTACTTTTTCCTAAAAAAAAGTACTTATTCACTTGACAATATATGATATAAAAAATATAATATCAACAAAACATATTGGAATACTAGGAATTGAAAGGAGAATGAGTTTATGAAAGTTGCAAATAGTATAGTTGAACTTGTAGGAAGCACACCAATGGTAAAATTGAATAGAATTATAGATAAAGACAGTGCAGATGTGTTTGTGAAGCTAGAGTATTTTAATCCGGGAAGTAGTGTAAAAGATAGAATAGCATTAAATATGATTGAAAAAGCTGAAGAAGAAGGCAAATTGGCTGAAGACTCAGTTATTATAGAACCAACTAGCGGTAACACAGGTATAGGATTAGCTATGATAGGTGCTGCTAAAGGATATAAAGTAATATTAGTTATGCCTGATACTATGAGTATAGAGAGAAGAAGTCTGCTTAAAGCTTATGGAGCAGAGCTTATATTGACTCCTGGAGACAAAGGTATGAAGGGAGCCATAGATAAAGCTGCACAGTTATTAAATGAAAATGCAAATTACTTTATGCCACAGCAATTTGAAAATCAATATAACCCTGAGAAGCATATGAAAACAACTGCAATTGAAATTTTGGAGCAGATGGATGGTAATTTTGATGTCTTTGTGGCAGGTGTTGGAACTGGAGGGACAATTACCGGTGTAGCCAATGTTCTAAAAAAGAAAATGGATTCAGTGGAGATTATTGCCATAGAGCCTTCAGATTCACCTGTACTTTCTGGTGGAAGCCCTGGACCACATAAGATTCAAGGAATAGGGGCTGGATTTATACCTAAGGTATTAGATAAAAACCTGATAGATAAAATTGAACAAGTGACTTCAGAAGATGCAATAGAAACAATGATAAAACTTGCAAAGCATGAAGGGATTTTAGTTGGTATTTCATCAGGTGCTGCAGTATATACAGCAATAAAGAGAGCTGAAGAATTAGGTAAGGGTAAAAAAGTTGTTGTTATAGCTCCTGATAGTGGAGAAAGATATTTGAGTACTGGAATATTTGAATAACTATTTGCCTACCTTCCCAAAATATGCTATATTATACTTGATAATTAAGTGGAGGTAAAACTATGGAAAATATACAGAAAACCTGTGACAGTATTACTCAATGGCTGAAAGATAAAGTTATTGAAGCTGGATGTAAGGGAGTAGTTTTTGGGTTAAGTGGAGGAATAGATTCTGCAGTGGTTGCTGCTTTATCTAAACGCGCATTTCCAAATGATTCGTTAGGGATTATTATGCCTTGTCATAGCATATCAGAAGATGAGGAACACGCAAGACTTGTATCAGATGCACTTAACTTGAGGACTGAAAAAGTTGACTTAAGTCAAGTTTTTGACGTATATATCAATAAGTTAAATGATACTGGTTCTAATGTACTTGCATTATCGAATATTAAACCAAGACTCAGAATGACTACTTTGTATTATTTCGCTCAGATAAATAAATATCTAGTAGCTGGTACAAGTAACAAGAGTGAAATGACCGTAGGTTATTTTACTAAGCACGGTGATAGTGGAGTGGATATATTGCCTATTGCTGATTTTGTAAAAGAAGAAGTAAGGGATTTAGCTAGATACTTAAATATACCTGATATAGTGATCAGCAAACCGCCTTCAGCAGGACTCTGGGAAGAACAGACAGATGAGAAGGAGATGGGTTTTAGTTATAAGCAATTAGACAGTTATATAAGAACAGGTGTAGCGGAGCAAGATGTTAAAAAGAAAATAGATAACATGAATAAGCTAAGTGAACATAAAAGAAGACTACCAGAAATGTTTAAGTTAGATAAGTAGGGCTATAAGCCCTACTTTTTTTTGTCTAAAATAAAATTCAGAAAATACAGAAAATTCGAAGGCAGTCAAAGAATTTTTGTGAATTATCTAGAAACATTAATTGTATAAAATTTAAATAGAAGAAGCTTATTCGTTCTATACAAAATATTTGAATATATATTTTTTATTTTTTTAAAAATTATTTATTATATAATTCGCAATTTATGCATATCTATTTATATACAAGCTATTAAAGGATGGGGGTGAAATAAAAATAAATACAGTAGAAAGCGTAAAAAAATAAAAAGGGGGATTGTGAATGTTTAGAAAATTTATAGTATTTTTATTGGTAGTAGTTATGGTTATGAGCATGTCAGCGTGTGGAGAACAGAATACAACTAGTAAAAATGGCAATTGGAAAATTGGTATAATGACTAATACTGTAACACAAAATGAAGAAGAATACAGAGCAGGTCAGGCTGTTGTAGAGAAATATGGAGAAGATCATATCATACATATGACTTATCCTGATAAATTTATGGATGAGCAAGAAACAACTATAGCAAATGTTGCAAGTATGGCATCTGATCCTGATCTAAAAGTCTTAATATTGGTTCAAGCAGTTCCAGGCTCTAGTGCTGCTATTGATAAGGCTAGAGAAATAAATTCTGATTTATTAGTAATAGCTGGAGTACCAGGGGAAGATCCAAAGATGATAGCATCTAAGGCTGACTTAGTATTTCAGCCAGATGAGCTAGCTATGGGTACAACTATACCTGATCAAGCAAAAAAACAGGGGGCTAAAGTATTTGTACATTATTCATTCCCAAGACATATGTCTTATCCACTTCTTTCAGCAAGAAGAGATTTGATGAAGAAACGCTGTGAAGAAATAGGATTAGAATTTATAGATGCAACAGCTCCAGATCCAACTGGAGATGCTGGTACACCAGGAGCACAGCAGTTTATATTAGAAGATGTACCAAGAAAAGTTCAGGAATACGGCAAGGATACTGCGTTTTTTAGCACAAACTGTGCTATGCAGGTACCTTTAATTAGTGCTGTTTTAGAGCAAAAAGCTATATATCCACAACCATGTTGTCCATCTCCATATCATGGATTTCCTTCAGCTCTAGGATTGGAAATTGATGAAGAGCAAAAAGGCGATATTAAGTACGTTATAGATCAAATTACAAAAGGTGTTGCTGAAAAGGGATGTACAGGAAGACTTTCTACTTGGTCAGTACCTGTTGCTATGATGTTTATCGAAGCCGGCGCTGAATATGCTGTAGACTATATCAATGGAAAAACTGATGGTAAAGTTGACATTGAAAAAGTTAAAGAGAAGTTTAAAGATTATGCAGGAGTTGATGTTAAATTAACTCCATTAGAGGAAAATGAAACAAAATACGACAATTATCAATTAGTTTTACTTGATTTTCTTGATTTTTAATGGATACGCATAATTAGTAAAGAAATTGATTACATCCATGTAAGGTTGCCATAAATAGGCAGCCTTACGTTTTTAAGAAATCTAAAGGATGGTGAAGCTAGATGCAGGAAAAATATACACTGCAAATGAAAAATATTGAAAAAGAGTATTTTGGAAATAAAGTATTAAAAAGTGTTAATCTGTCTGTAAAACCTGGAGAAATACATGCTTTATTAGGCGAAAATGGAGCTGGAAAATCTACACTAATGAATATATTGTTTGGAATGCCAGTAATACATTCAACAGGTGGTTTTTCTGGAGAGGTCTTTTTTGATGGTGAAAAAGTAGATATTAAATCTCCTAAAGAAGCAATGAATCGTGGTATTGGTATGGTACATCAGGAATTTATGCTTGTGCCTGGATTTACATTGGCAGAAAATATTAAGCTTAATAGAGAAATAACGAAGCAAAATCTTTTTAGCAGACTGTTTGGAAAGACTGGTCAGAATTTAAAGTCTTTAGATTATAAAATGATGAACAGAGATTCAAGAAAAGCACTTGATACTCTTGGAATAAATATAGAAGAATGGGTGAAAATTGCAGGGCTGCCTGTTGGATATATGCAGTTTGTTGAAATTGCTAGAGAAATAGATAAGAGGAACATAAAGTTTTTAGTGTTTGATGAGCCTACTGCTGTATTAACTGAAAGTGAAGCGGATAATCTGATATCTGCAATGAAAAGGTTAGCAGATTCTGGTATAGCTATACTTTTTATAACACATAGATTAGATGAGGTAATGCAGGCGGCGGACAATATAACAATTTTAAGAGATGGTGAAGTTGTTGCAACACGAAAAAAAGAAGAGACTGATGTAATGGAACTTGCGGAATTAATGGTGGGTAGAAAAATTAAGCTTGTTAATAAATCAGAAGATGAATTAAACATAGAAGACAGAAAAACTATACTATCTGCTAGAAATCTAATAGTAAATATGCCAGGGGAAAAGGTAAAAGGTATTGACTTAGAGGTTAAAGAAGGCGAAATATTAGGGATTGGTGGATTAGCTGGGCAAGGAAAGATAGGGATTGCTAATGGAATAATGGGACTTTATGAATCAAAAGGAGAGGTGTTCATAAAAGGAGAGAAACTTGAGCTTAATAATACACCTAAAGCTCTTAAAAGTGGATTAGCTTTTCTTTCAGAGGATAGAAGAGGTGTGGGACTGCTCCTTGAATCATCAATCGAAACTAACATAGCTATAACAAGTATGCAGATTAAAGGAAATTACCTAAAAAAGTTTGGACCAATTACTCAAATTGATAGAAAGCTAGTTAGAAGACATGCTATTAAAATGATAAAAGACTTGGACATTAGATGCACAGGACCACAGCAAACTACAGGTAGATTGAGTGGAGGTAATCAGCAAAAAGTTTGTATAGCCAGAGCACTAACGCTAGAACCAGACATTTTATTTGTATCAGAGCCAACAAGAGGTATTGATATAGGAGCGAAAAAACTTGTTTTGGATTTATTAGTAAAGCTTAATAAAGAGCTTGGTATGACTATTATAATGACTTCCAGTGAACTTGCAGAACTTAGAGCTATATGTAATAGGATAGCGATCATATCTGAAGGCAAGATTGAGGGCATTCTCAAGCCGACTGATAGTGATGCTGACTTTGGCTTAATGATGGCTGGTCAGTATCGTAAAATACGTAGTAAGGAGGCATTATAAAATGACTGAAACTATGAAAAGATTTACTAATAAAGTTGGTCTTCCAAGAATAATAATAAGCTTGTTTTTTATATTATTATGCATAGTGGCAGCTGCAATAGGGTTAAGATTTAGCACACTAATGTCTGATAGCATACGAAGATTTGGAATGTATGGGGTATTAGTTCTAGCGATGGTACCTGCAATTCAATCAGGTACTGGACCAAACTTTGCATTGCCTCTTGGAATAATTTGTGGATTAATAGGTAGTCTTATTAGTATAGAACTAGGATTTCTTGGCAAAACAGGATTCTGGGGTTCTATTATAATTTCATTACCTTTTGCGGTTGCTGTAGGATGGGTTTACGGGATGCTTTTAAATAGAATAAAGGGTTCAGAAATGCTAGTTGCAACATACACTGGTTTTTCAATTGTTTCATTTATGAGTATATTGTGGATACTATTACCTTTTAAACATCCAGAAATGGTATGGCCAATTGGGCGGGGCTTAAGAGTAACGATTTCCCTAGAGTCTATATTTGGACAAATACTAAATGATTTTTGGGCATTCGAAATTAGTGGTATAAAAATACCTACTGGATTACTATTATTCTTTTTAGTATGTTGTCTGCTAGTGTTCATATTTTCAAGGAGCAAGATAGGAATTGCTATGAAGGCGGCTGGAGACAATCCAAAATTTGCTTCTTCCTCGGGGATAAATGTAGATAAGACTAGAATATTAGGAACTATTTTATCAACTGTTCTTGGTGCTATAGGGATAATAGTCTACTCTCAAAGCTATGGATTTATCCAATTATATGATGGGCCATTGATGATGGCATTTCCAGCAGTTGCAGCTATCTTGATTGGTGGTGCCTCAGCTCAAAAGGCAAAAATATATCATGTCATACTAGGTACTTTTCTTTTTCAGGGACTTTTGACGATAGCGCTTCCTGTTGCTAATCAGATAGTAAGCGAAGGCAATCTATCAGAGGTACTTAGAATGATTGTTCAAAATGGAATAATTCTATATGCATTAACTAAAGTAGGAGGTGAAGAATAACATGAGTGAAGTAAACAACACAGAAGTTATAAGAAAAGACAAGAAAAAAGAAAGTCTGTCTTCTAAGTTGAAAATGATTTTAATAAATAATAGCGTTACAATACTTTTTGTAGTCATATGTTTCATAGGGATAAAACTATCTAAGTTACCGTTATTTTTTATAGCTAATGAGTTGGTAACAAGACTTACAAGAAACTCCTTTTTAGTACTTGCGCTTATTATTCCTGTACTTGCAGGTATGGGTTTAAACTTTAGCATAACTGTAGGAGCTATGGCTGCACAAATTGCAATTATTGCTGTAACACACTGGGGTATTCCTGGAATATACGGATTTTTATTAGCCGCAGTGCTATCAGTACCCATGTCTATTTTATTTGGAAAACTAATAGGTAAACTACTTAATAAAACAAGAGGTCAAGAAATGATTGCAAGTATGATTGTTGGTTTTTTTGCAAATGGTTTGTATCAATTTTTATTTCTTTTCCTTGTAGGAAAAATAATACCTATGAAAAACCCAGTTTTGATTTTAAACAATGGTGTTGGAGTTAGAAATTCTGTAGACTTGTCTAGAAATAATGGAATAAAGTATTCTTTGGATAAGATATTCGAGCTTCCCTTGTTTTACGTATTATTAGGAGTAAGTATTATAGCCTTTGTTTATTTCTTATTTAAACTAATAAAGATAAGCAAATCAAAAGCAGAAGATGCTGATAAATTTAAGGCAATAGCAAATTTAATACTTTGCTTGGTTGTAGTAACAATAAGTTTTACAATTTTATTTATAAATTCTATACCTCAACAATATAAAGCTTTGAAAAATATACAACTGCCAATAATCACATCATTAGTCGTAGGTGTATCATGCTTATTTAACGTTTTGATAGTAAAGACCAAAATTGGCCAAGACTTCAGGACAGTTGGGCAAGACCAGCATATTGCAGAGGTTTCAGGGATTAATGTTGATAAAACAAGGGTATTGGCTATAACTATCTCTACAGTACTTGCAGCGTGGGGACACTTAATTTTCTTGCAGAATATAGGCACATTAAATACTTATGGAAGTCATGTTCAAATTGCTACATTTTCTATAGCTGCGTTGCTTATTGGTGGAGCGTCTGTTTCTAAAGCTACTATAGGGCAAGCATTGCTTGGAGTAATACTGTTCCATACGCTATTTATCGTTTCTCCTAAAGCAGGTAAAAATCTATTTGGTGAAGCCCAAATAGGAGAATTTTTTAGGGCATTTGTAGCTTATGGTGTAATAGGTGTATCGTTAGGACTACACGCATGGAAAAAAAGAGTCGAAATGAAAAATAAGCTGAAACCTTGATAGAGAGACGAATGTTATTACATTCGTCTTTTGTTTTATTGAACAATATGTTAAAATAAAATGGTATTTTATATAAATAAGATAGAAGTTTATAGGCATCATCTCTATGAATTATGCATTGATGTAGGTATTAAAATATGCTAAAATATTCACAGAATTATATTAAGGGAGGATTAAACATGTCAGGACATTCTAAATGGTCGACGATAAAGCATAAAAAAGGAAAAGCCGATGCAAAAAAGGGTAAGGTATTTACGAAGCTTGCTAGATATATAACGGTTGCAGTTCGAGAAGGAGGGTCTGATCCAGAATATAATACTAATTTAAAAAACGCAATTGAAAAAGCGAAATCAGAAAACATGCCTAATGACAACATAGAAAGAGCGATAAAAAAAGGTTCTGGCGAACTTGATGGGGCTAACTTTGAAGAAATTACTTACGAAGGTTATGGTCCAGCAGGAGTAGCTGTTTTTGTTGAATGCTTAACTGACAATAGAAATCGTACAGCTTCAGATGTAAGACACGCATTTGATAAGTTTGGTGGGAACTTAGGAGCTACAGGCTGTGTTGCATGGATGTTTGATAGAAAAGGAATTTTGATTGTAGAAAAAGACGAGAACATAGATGAAGAAGAACTAATGTTACAAGCAATAGAAGCAGGTGCTGAGGACTTTAGTGCAGAAGAAGAATGTTATGAGATAATTACTGCTACAGATAGCTATGAGGCAGTAAAAGAAGCGTTAAAAGAATCAGGTTATAATTTCTCAACTGCAGAAATAACTTATCTTCCTCAAAATGAAACAACTCTCACTGAAGAAAAAGACATTAAAAACATGGTGAAAATGATAGATGCACTTGAAGACAGTGATGATGTGCAAGAGGTGTATCACAACTGGGATGTGCCAGAAGATTTAGATATGTAGGCGTTTCTTAACTGTTGAGTGCCAGATGAACTCTGATATACATCAATTATGATTTTTGTTGATGATGTACATCAGAGTTTCTTTGAGTGAGTTATGAATGTGCAAAAAGTACACCTTCTTATATGTATGTATATACGGATAGGAGGGTATATTTTTTATGGGAAACAGATTATTGTTAGAAGATGTGTTAAAAGAATTTATTTTTGATAGAGAGATTAGAAATTTATCAAAACGAACTATTAAAAGCTATAGAAACAATAATTTAAGGCTTATTACATACCTTAAAGAAGAATTTGCGATTGAACTATTACAAGAAGTAACACATCAGCACATAAAGCTATACTTTCAGTCAAATTACGGTGTATATGAAGATGCACCAGAATAGACCATTTATATAATATGAAGCGGTCAACAATAGTGTATAACGAGCTCATAGACTATGGAATAAATGCAGTTACTGATGTATCATGGTATAACATAAAGGACTTAAACATATGGATTGAAGCTATTGATAAATCAAGAATAAAAACAATAGCATTTTCATTTCAAACAGTAGGAGTACAGCTTAAAGCATAAAGTGTTTGGAAGACTAGACAGTTTTCAAACTAGACATCATGAAGGCTAGGAGAACATTCAGAAAGATAATTCTCTTAAAATATGTAAAAACTGTCTACACAAGAATGAAGACTTTGAAAACGGCGGTATTTTCTGCCCAGTGTATATGGACCATATGAAGAATACTGATGGTTCAGGTTGTAGCTCATATGCTCTTCCAATGCCTGAAAGTATCCATAAATATACCGGTGGAGAATATATAGATATTTCAATGGAATATGATATAGATGGGTTAATGGAGATGTTTAAAAAGTAGTGACATTTTGGAGTGCACTTAAAAATTTTTTACGATTTTATTATAGTATATAATTTTTAAGTGCATTTTTTATATGGAAAGTTAATGCATTTTATATAGTAAAAATATGTGAAAAATATAGAGAAACAAAATTGTGATTTTCACAAAAAAAGTATTCACAAGAAGAAGGAAATCATTTACTTTTATAGAAAATATATTATGTAAAGGAGGTGAGAGAAATGACATAATTGTATATGTCATGAGTCCATATTTGTAAACAAAAATATACAAGGAGATAATTTAATATGCAATACATAAAGAAAAGTTTAATTTTAGGTTTAGTATTTATGCTTATATTATCAAATATAACATATGCTATATCATCATTTAGAATAGACGGAGAATTATCTATGCAGGTTATATCAAAGTATACACAGGCGCAAAAAGGGTTTGTTGATATTCTTGGAGTAGAAAATAAAGATAAGAGTAATTTAATTGGAACAAAGTTAAAATATGAAATGAATATTAAATATACTAGTGGGAATAGCAATTTTGTAGAACTTATAGGTAAGTTTAAAATAAATAATAAGAACGCTGATTTTAATGTTAAGGGAATTGTTGATAGAGTAACAGTAGCCAACAAGTATACTTTAACCAGTGGTCCTTTAGATGGAGAAATAAAAATAGATGGTAGAATATATAAAACAATTGTTGGCTTTGAAAAGTTAAGCAATAGTGATGATATATTTTTAACTATGACCATTTCATATGAAAATAACTTAGGATACTCATTATTAACTTTTGGCAAACCTGTTTTAACAAAGGCAATGTATGAAGAAATAAAAGCTAATAAAGAAAAAAATCATTTAGCAGAAAAGAAGGAAGATATCAGTGATAATCAAAAAAATGCAGCAATAACAGCGAGGACAATTCCAGATTATGGAGATGATTTTGAACGTGTTAGCTTTGAAACAGCTAGACTTGAAGAGCATAAATCTATTACTGGTGTAATGGTTGGACTTTTAAAAAGCGATCCTCGTAAAGATACTACATTACAATTAAAAGTGTTTTCTTATCTAGATGATTTGGAAAGAGAATTAAGTACTCCATATAATCTTAGCATGGAAGTAAGCCAAATAATAGCGGGTATAGACGTCGGAGATTATGGACATTGTGACGGAACACGTCCTAGTGATAAAGATGAAACATGGACTGAACACCTGCTTTTCAATATTCTAGAAGATGTTTTAGGATACTATGGAGTACCTACATCTGTTATTTCAGAAATATGTAATGGAGCTTCAGGAAGAGTATTGGTAGCCTATGATATGAAAGCACCAGCTATACGAGTAAAAACTGCAATTGGAGATAGTTTAAATATTGACTATGAAGGTTTTCCATTATTCTTCGGATTTAGTACAGGTTCCTCAAAAAGAGTGAACGGAAATTACTATGCAACGGTAAGATACAGAATAGTTGATTCCTATCCACAAGTAGGAACAGTCACTTATTATTTAGATTCAGAAGATGCAATAGAGGATTTTGATGTTACTTTTTAAAGTAAGAGAGGTAGTATTATCTCTCTTTTGAAGGAGAGTTAGTTGATGAAGATAAAAAATAAACCCTTAATAGTAGCACTTGCTTTAGCAAATATTTTTTTTCTACTAATAATTATAATATTATTTAAAGATAATTATGAAGTAAAAAAAGAACTGGGATCACATTATTATCATTCTATGGGAGATTTGATGTATAGCATGCCAGAGAATATTATACATTCCCTAGAAGATGAGAATACTGATGTAGATTCAATAATAGTTGATACTAATAAATATTATAATTCTCAAAAAAATGTTAAGCGCTTATACTTGTATTTACCTAAGTTAGAAGATTTCTCATGGGAAGTGTATCAAGATTTACTAAGGTTAATTAAGATGGAAACAGACAATGGTTCTTTAATAGAAAGAGATCAATTAGAAAATAAGATAATTAAAGATCTTAGGAAAAGCATGAATGTTTTTAAAGATTTGAATGAAATAATAGGTAGCAATAATAATAAAAATAATTGGTATGAAGAACTGAACAAACCAAGTAAAGATATTTTAATGTTATTTGAGAAAGATTTATAGAAGTTGATTCAAATTTAATAAAAACCATATAGACTATATTAGATTTGTTGGACATGTTGAAAGGATTCTTTAATAAACCTAGCAAGGATGCGTTTCAACTATAGATAATAGAAAAAATCTACTAAGAATACAAGAAAGAAATAGTTAAGCTTGTTATAGAGTTAGGCAAAAAACAACAGATGTAGCTAAAGATATTGGAGTTGCTTCTGCAAGTATTAGAAGATGAGTAAAGCAATATAGTCTTCATGGAGAAGATACCTTTCTTGGCGAAGGTAATCTTAGAGCAAAGGATGCAGAGCAAAAAGACTAAAAAAAGAAAACAAGAAGCTTAAGGAAGAGATAGCTATTCAAAAAGAGGTTATGAGCATCATGTGTCACGAAGAAATAATATAAATTGTTTTGTGATGCATAGAAGATAAGGGTTTGGTCACTCAAAATTGCTATATAGGTAGTGGTTTCAAATCGCCTTAAGGCGCTATTGTTAGAAGAAATGGTATTGAGCGTTAAGGAAAAGCAAAACAGAAGATTTTGTAAGATACATGCGAAAGAGAACCATTGGAAACACTTCAAAAAGCTTAGTTGCTATCAAAACTAAGGCGGACGGCTGTTTTGGGATAATACAGGTATAGGACGTGAAATTAAACGCCTTAGAATGGATTCTAAGGCGTCGTTTTCTTGTATAAAGAAAATCACCAGCTAAGCTGGTGAGTTCTGAAGAGCTTAAGCGATGAGGAGAAAATAAAAACCTCCATTTGGTATAATAGAATAGGTTTCGCCGACCGAATCTATTAATCAAAGGAGGTTATCCTAAATGGATAGTAATAGTTTATCACATACTAAATGGAATTGTAAGTATCATATAGTTTTTGCACCTAAGTTTAGGAGAAAAGAAATATATGGAAAGAAAAAAGCAGAGATAGGAAAGATATTAAGGCAGTTGTGTGAGTGGAAGGAAGTTCAAATAATAGAAGCAAACGCATGTCCAGATCATATACATATGTTAGTATCAATTTCACCAAAGATGAGCGTGTCAAGCTTTGTAGGATATTTAAAAGGTAAAAGCAGTTTAATGATATTTGAAAAATTTGCAGATTTAAAGTATAGGTATGGAAATAGACATTTCTGGTGCAGAGGCTATTATGTAGATACAGTAGGAAGGAATAAAAAAGCAATAGAAGAGTATATAAAAAGCCAGATGAATGAGGATATGGCATCAGATCAAATAAGTATAAAAGAATATATGGACCCTTTTAAGGGTAGCAAGTAAAGAATTTTATGCGGTTGGCGAAACAAAAAAGCGCCTTAAGGCGCAATGCTGGCAACATGCCCTTATAGGGCGATAGAAATACCACCAGCTAAGCTGGTGGATATTTATTTATACAATAAAAGAGCTCTCCAATAAGATTAAGGAGAGCTCTTTTGCAGCTAATAATTATAAAAATATATTTTTTATAAAAACTATCTGCTAACACTGTTTATTAATTATAATGGTTTATTAACTAAGAAACCTGTTACTCATTGCTGCATAGAATAATATAATGTTATACTTATTTCAATTGTAGCAGAAAATAAGATGTTCTAATAAACTGAGTAGCTTAAAGAAAGACTTATAGGTCTAGAATTCACCTTAATTCCACCTTCTATTATTAGATACGTTTCAAGTACCCCATCTCCATAGACATTAATTTTTCTCCCATCATTCATTATGTTGTGACCCGTGTTATTTTCAACCCAATCTAAACCTAATGATGTACCCGAAAGGTAAGTGGATTCAGAGCATCCTACAATTTGTCTAAAGGAACCACTATTATACACATCTATATATGCTTTAAGGTATACTTTACTAAATGTTCCTGCTGTAGCAGAGGTAGTTTTAGTAACAGTAGCAGTATAGCCGCTGTTAATAGTTGGATTTTCAGATATACTAACAGTTGTTTCTATAGACTTTTCATCTAATGTGATATTGTCAATTGATTTTAGACAATCCTCGAGTTCCTTTGGGCTATCAATTACTATTGGAACAACGCCTTCTGGTAGCTTATCTACATCCTTCAAATTATACTTGTCATATATTTTTTCATTTCCTATTTCAGCATACACCATTGTATTAGTCAAAACTAAGACAGTCAAAAGAGCAAAAATAAATATCCTTTTTTTCATTTAATAAAACCTCCTTTTTTTATCAAACTAAGATACTAAGTAAATTATCCTCCTCTCTAAATAAGATACCTTTAAATGTTTAAAGGTTAAATTTTAGAGTATACAATCATTCTCATTATACTCTTATTGGAAGTATACAACATGTGCATGGAAATAAATGACGAAATATGGAATATTAAGTAAGCTTAATACGTTTTACAATATAGCAATACATTGTTAAAAAAATTTTAAAAAGATTAGAATTAGAGACATAGCATTTTAGGAAAGTTCTAAATATATGTTAATTCATTACACATTAAGCTAGAGATAAGTTATATACCATAACAAATATTATCTAAAATGATAATAAGTTTACCCGTTGTGCTAGTTAAAATTTACAAATAGAAAAACCCCAGAACATTATGTTAACCTATCATTAATAACGACAAAGAAATTAAGATAGGAGGAT
>NZ_JBNPXI010000008.1:0-158728 GCF_050433385.1 Brassicibacter mesophilus | reverse complement strand
TATATGAAATGATGAAAAGAGATGCAAAAACAGGCTTAGCAACTCTATGTATAGGTGGAGGACAAGGAACAGCACTTATAGTAGAGAGATAAAATCACTAAATCTTCAATATTAAGAGCATTGATCATAGGATAAGCAATGATTAGAGATCATCTGGAACCTAGAGATTGACTCATTTATTTTTCAGAACTATAATGAAGGTAAATATGAAAAGGGGGATTATGGTGAAATTGGATATTATTGAACCAAAAAGTATTTTAACCGACAGAATAAATGTTTCATATTTAAGTGCTGGAAACAAGGAAAATCAAGTATTATTACTAGTCCATGGTAATGTTTCATCAAACTTGTTTTGGCTGCAAACAATTCAGGCACTTTCGAGGGACTATTATGTTATAGCACCAGACTTAAGAGGATATGGGAAAACAGAAGGATTACCCATAGATGCTACACGTGGAGTTAAAGATTGGAGTGGTGACTTAAAATCCTTTGTTGAATCATTAGGTATTAATAAGCCATTTCATATGTTAGGATGGTCTCTAGGTGGAGGAATTATTATGCAATATGCTATTGATTATCCTCTTGATTTAGCATCTTTGGTTTTAGTTAATCCAGTTTCTCCTTATGGATTTGGAGGAACTAAAGATTTAGATGGTACACCTTGCACAGCTAGCTATTCTGGTACTGGAGCAGGTGGAGTTAATCCTGATTTTGTTGATAGACTGACTAAAGAGGATAGAACCGAAGAATCTGCCAACAGTCCACTTAGTGTAATGAATCAGTTCTATTTCAAACCACCTTTTAGGGCACCAAAGGATATAGAAGAGATTTACTTAAGCTCAATGTTGTCAACACGAATAGGCGATGATTTTTATCCTGGCAACTTTGAAGCGTGTAATGATTGGCCTAATGTTGCACCAGGAGGTAAAGGAATTAATAATGCTTTTTCTCCAAAGTATATGAATACATGCGGGATAATTGACATTGAGAGAAAAGTACCTATTCTTTGGATTAGAGGAGAGTCTGATATGATAGTGTCAGATCAATCTTTTTTTGACTTTGGATATTTAGGAAAACTAGGACTTATACCTGATTGGCCTGGGAATGAAGTATATCCACCGCAGCCTATGGTGGCTCAAATAAGACATGTATTAGATAAATACAAAAAAAATGGTGGCAGCTATATAGAATGTGTTATTGAGGATACGGGACATTCTCCGCATATTGAAAAGCCTCAAGATTTTCAAAAAGAGCTTTTCGACTTCCTTAAGAATATAGGATAGTTCTTGTTTAAAAGATCATCCATTTTTATTTAGTATAGTAATATTAGTACATGTTTTTTAAAACATAGTTTAGTATGATATTGCAGGAGGTAGATAATAATTTTGTCTACCTCTTATTTTGTTAGACATATACTTGATTATGATAACCGTTATAAAGCTAACATTAATACACTATAGAATTCTTTTATATGCTAATATAAAGGATTTATAACTTTATTGTAGAATGTATTTATTTAAAAATGGATTGGTTAGTAATGTCAAATTGGAGGTAGACGAATGTATGATAATCAGAGTAAGTTTCAGCACAGTAGCGAACTTTTAACAGATTATTTTGTTTCTACTATGGAAAAGATTTTTGATCCTATCCCAGTTCCAATAATATTAATAGATGGCGAAACAAGAATAAGAATGATAAATAATGTATTTGCTGATTACTTAGGGTTTCCAAAAGAAGAGCTTCTAGGAACAAAAGTTTTGGAAATAGATAAAAATTCAAGATGGCCATATGTGTTAAAGACTAAAAAAGCAGAAATAGCTTGGAAACATAGATTTGAAAACGGTTACACTGCCATAGTACATAGAATTCCTGTTCTCAATTCCAATGATGAAGTAGAGTATGGAGTTGGGCTAGTTCTTTTCGAAGATTTAGAGCAATTTAAGGATATAATACAAAAGAATAAGTTGCTTGAAACAGAAATACACCATTATAGAAAGCAGTTAAGAGAAATCCATGGAGCAAAATACTCATGGGAGAACATTATAGGAAATAGTGAAAAAATGGTTTATTCAAAATATATGGCAAGAAAGGCGGCTCAAACTAACTCAAATGTCTTAATACTTGGAGAAAGTGGAACAGGTAAGGAACTATTTGCTCATTCAATACATAATGGAAGCGGAAGGAGCTATTCTCCTTTTGTTAAGGTTAACTGTGCAGCTATTCCGTCAGAACTATTAGAGTCAGAGTTATTTGGATATGAGGAAGGTGCTTTTACTGGAGCTAAAAAAGGTGGCAAGATTGGTAAATTTGAATTGGCAAATGGGGGAAGTATTTTCTTAGATGAAATAGGGGACATGCCGTTAAAGATGCAGGCTAAGCTACTAAGAGTTCTCCAGGAGCGAGAGTTTGAAAGAGTTGGAGGGTCAGCTGCAATAAAGCTTGATATAAGAGTTATAGCAGCAACAAATCAAAACCTTAAGGAGCTTGTTAAGACAGGTAAATTTAGAGAAGACTTATATTATAGATTAAATGTTATGACCATAGACATACCCCCTTTAAGAGAAAGGTATAGTGATATTGATCAGCTTACAAACCTGCTTTTAGAAAAATTATCAAATCAGCTTGGGAAATATGTATCCGGCATTTCTAGTAATACTATGAATTTTTTAAGATCACATAACTGGCCAGGAAATGTAAGAGAGCTTGAAAATGTTTTAGAGCGAGCCATAAATCTAACAGATTCAGATATCATACTTCCTGTACATTTGCCTGTATATTTGACTCAAAATACAAGACGTATAATGGACGGGCCCATAAGGCCATTAAAGGACATAATAGAAGATACAGAAAAGGAAGCAATAGTAAGGTGTTTAGAGTATACAAAGGGTAATAAGCTTAAGACAGCTAAGCTTCTTGATATAAGCAGATCTAGCTTATATGACAAAATAGAGAAGTATGGGATATAGAGTGTAATATTTCCCGACATATGTGCGAAAATAGTACACTTTAAGAATATTGGATTATACATATAATAAACTTTTGACTTAGAACTGTATGAATATAATACAGTTTCTAGGTCATTTTTTTGTTAAGTTCATTTATAGAATAAGCTAATTAAACTGTGTATATTAGAGAAAAACACTAACTTAGCACTCAAAACATAAGTTTTTAAAAAACATGGCATGTGTCTTGCTATGTTATTGAATAGAAAAAAATATAGAGGTGATTACTGATATGAAGGGCAAAACAATTAATGAAATAAAAATAGGTGACAAGGAATATTTTCAAAAAACGGTAACTGAAACAGACATATATCTTTATGCAGGAGTAACAGGTGATTTGAATCCAGCTCATATTAATACTGAATATGCAAAAAATACTCTTTTTAAAGAAAGGATAGCACATGGGATGCTTACAGCAGGATTTGTATCAGCTGTATTAGGCATGAAGCTTCCAGGGCCAGGCACTATTTACTTAGCACAGGAATTGAAATTTACTGCACCTGTTAAGATAGGAGATACTGTTAAGGCAGAGGTTGAGGTAGTGGAAATTATTGAGGAGAAAAATAGATTAAAGATTAGAACTATATGTACAAATCAGAAAGGAGATATGGTGCTAGAAGGGATAGCGACTGTAATGCCACCTAAATAGTTATCAATACTGTTCGGGAAAACGTTTTAAAATAGTTAAATAATGTTGAAGATAATTATCTACATTTAAGTAGCGTGTTATTTAAGGAGGATTGTTAATGGAAGCATTCTTACAAACTTTTATAGCTGGTCTTGAAACAGGTAGTTTATATGCACTTGCAGCATTGGGGCTTGTATTGATATTTAGAACATCAGATGTAATAAACTTTGCACAAGGTGAAATGGCGATGTTTAGTAGCTTTATTGCTTTAAAAATTTGGCAACACAATATGCCTTATCCAGTGGCATTTATAGGAGCAATAGTGTTTGCTGTAGTTTTTGGATTTGTAGTTGAACGTATATTTATTAGGCCTGCAAGCAAGGCTTCAATTGTAAGCAAAATGATAATTACATTGGGATTAATTATGATAATAAATGGACTTGCTTCAGCATTGTTTGGCATAGATTCTTATTACTTTAGAAAAGCAATTACATGGGAAAACATCAATTTAGCAGGAGTAATTGTTCAGCCAAATGCTGTTTTTATTATTGTAATTACAATAATAATTATGTCAATATTGTTCTACATGATAAGGAAAACGATGATGGGAATTGCAATAAGAGCAACTGCACAAAATGAAACGACATCAAAACTAATGGGTATACCAGTTTCCAGAGTATATTCAACATCCTGGATAATAGCAACAATACTAGGAGCAATAGCCGGAGTTTTAATAGCTCCTACTACAAACGTGTCAACAACAATGATGGCAGATGTTCATCTAAAATCTTTTATTGCTGCTGTTCTAGGGGGATTCAGCTCTTTTATAGGACCAGTAGTTGGGGGACTAATAATTGGAGTATTGGATAATTTGGTTGGAATGTACATATCTTTGACATGGAAGACTGTAATAGTTTACGGAATATTGATTTTAACACTTATTATAAAGCCTACTGGAATATTTGGCCAAGTTCATAGAAAGAAGGTGTAGCAGATGAAGATATTAAGAAATAAACCACTTCAGTATATCATAATTGGGCTAATAGTTGCCTTTGCGCCTTTAGCAATAGAATTTAAGAAGTCAACAATGACGCTTCTAAATACAGTAGTAATATATTCTATTGTAGCTCTAGGATTTAACGTACTTCTAGGGTACGGAGGACAAATATCCTTAGGACATGCGGCTTTTATGGGATTAGGAGCATATATGTCAGCATATATAACAATGCAAATGAAGCTCCCTTTCCTAATTGCACTTGCTATTTCTGGTATTATTCCAATGTTTATTGGATTGCTGCTTGGCTTAGTTGCGTTAAGATTAGAGGGACATTATCTAGCGATTGCTACCCTTGGATTTGGCGTAGCTATTCAGCAGATTTTTAAGGAATGGATACCTTTTACCAATGGATACTCAGGAATGAACGCAAAATATCCAGTTATTTTTGGAATTGATTTTAGAAGTAGAGAAAGCTTTTTTTTCCTAGCTGTAATGATACTAGTTTTATTATCCATATTTGCACACAATCTATTAAGATCAAAAACGGGTAGAGCTCTTATTGCAATGAGAGATAGTGAACATGCTGCTCAGGCAATGGGTATAAGTCTATTTAAATACAAACTTGTTGCATTTGCTATGAGTGCTTTCTATGCAGGCATAGCAGGGTCACTATATATGCATCTTATAAGATTTACAGAGCCTAACCAATGGGGTGTTGAGTTGTCTTTAAACCTATTGGCTATGGTTGTAATAGGTGGCTTGGCTTCAATTAGTGGGAGCATACTAGGTGCAGCATTTATAACGCTGGTACCTGAGATTATAAAAGAAATACCTTTACTAGAAAACATAAAAAATGTTTCTTCCATATTCACAGGTATTTCATTAATTCTTGTAATAATGTTTTTCCCTTATGGGCTCTCTAGGATAGTAGCTCAAATTAAGCTTCTAATATCAGCCAAAAAAAATAAAAATACAGTTGACAGTAATGAAGCTATATAGGAGGACAGGGCATGAGTATATTAAAGGTTGAAAATTTATCTATTAGCTTTGGCGGACTAAAGGCTGTAGACAATTTAAGCTTTGAAGTTGAGGAGAACAATATATACGGACTTATAGGTCCTAACGGTGCAGGTAAGACTACTGTATTTAATTGTATAAGTAGGTTTTATACACCTGATGAAGGTAAAATAACTTTTAGGCCTAGAGTCAAAAATGAGGAAAGGTTTGAAGAATACAATCTTTTAGATTATAAGGTTCATCAAATTATAGAAAAAGGACTTGCAAGAACATTTCAAAACGTGGAACTAGTTAAGCAGATGACTGTTTTAGAAAACCTTATGATAGGTCTTCACACAAAGACTAGAGGTGGAATATTAGCTCAAGGGTTAGGTTTATCTAATATTAGAAAAGAAGAAAAATTAATTAAAGAAAGAGCATTAGAAATACTTGAATTTTTAGGTATTAAGGGCATAGAAAATCAGCTAGCTGCATCACAGCCTTATGGTATACAGAAACTTGTTGAGCTTGGAAGAACATTAGTATCTGAGCCTAAACTGATAATTTTGGATGAGCCTGCGGCAGGTATGAATCACTCAGAAACTGAAGAGCTTGCCGATCTTATAAGAAGAATAAGGGATCAATTTGGCATAACTATCCTTCTAGTTGAACATGATATGGGATTAGTTATGAATACCTGTGAAAAGATATGTGTTATCAATTTTGGTAAAAAAATTGCTGAAGGAACAGCAGATGAAATTCAAAATAACCCTTCAGTTCAAGAAGCTTATCTTGGAAAGGAGGGCGAGTGATAGATGCTAAAACTTAATAACATAGATGCCTACTATGGATACATACATGCACTAAAAAATATGACAATAGAAGTTCCTAAAGGCAAGATAGTCACTTTGCTAGGCTCAAATGGAGCAGGTAAAACTTCAACACTTAAAGTAATTTCAGGACTTCTAAGTGCAAGAACGGGGACTGTAGAATTTGAAGGAAAGGTTATAAACAATATTCAACCAGAAAATATAGTTTCTGATGGAATCGTTCAATCACCAGAAGGAAGGCAGATATTCCCAGAGCTTACTGTTGAAGAAAATTTGAAGGCTGGTGCCTATACAAGAAAAGATAAAGAAAACATTAATAATTCTTATGATAGGATATATAGCTATTTTCCAAGGCTGAAGGAAAGAAAAAGCCAAATGGCTGGAACCCTATCAGGAGGAGAACAGCAAATGCTTGCAATAGGAAGAGCCTTAATGGCAAAGCCGAAGCTTCTTTTGCTTGATGAGCCATCGCTTGGCTTAGCACCATTAATTGTTAAAGACATATTTAGAATTGTTTTAGAAATAAACAAAGAGGGAACTACAATACTACTTGTTGAACAAAATGCATATCAAGCATTATCAGTAGCCGACTATGCATATATCTTGGAAACAGGCAAGATTGTCCACCAAGGTCCTGCAGAAGAGCTTAAAAACGATGAAAGAATCAAAAAAGCATACCTTGGAGGCAGATAGGGTTATTTTAAGCCTTATAAGGCTTTTTAATAAAAATAAAGGGAGGAAGAAATCATGAAAAAAAGTAAATTATTAGCTTTGATTTTAAGCTTAGTATTAGTATTTTCAATGACAGCTTGTTCAAAGACTAACGATGTTAATCAAAATGTTGAAGATCAGGGAACAGAGAAGCAAGATGAAGGAAAAATTGAGCTTGCTCAAGGTGTTACAGCCGATACAATAAAGGTTGGGACAGTAGGTGTTCAATCAGGAGCACTATCATTCATTGGGACTCCTTATTTTGGGGGAATGGAAGCATACTTTAAAACTATAAACGATGCTGGTGGAGTTAATGGAAAGAAAATAGAATTGATAAAGAAAGACGATGAATTCAAGCCAGATAAATCATTACAAGCAGTTGAATCACTAGTATTTGATGAAGAGGTGTTTGCTATCGTAGGACATTTAGGAACTCCTGGTGTTATGGCAGCTGTTGAAACAGTAAAAGAGGCAGGAATCCCTAGTGTATATTTTGGTTCAGGTGCGGTTCAATTAACAGAAGCTGGAGAAAACTTTTTTCCGGTTCAGCCTAACTATGTATATGAAGGAAAATTAATGTCTAAATATGCAGTTGAAGAATTTAAAGCAAATAAAATAGCAGTTATATACAGAAATGACGATGTAGGTAGAGATGGGCTAGATGGCGTCGTAGAAGGGTTAAAAGCACTAGGTAAATCTGATATACTGCCAGAAGAAGGCAAGCTTGCATATAATGCAGGAGATACAGATTTTACTGTACAGGTTCAAAAAGCTAAAGGCTTAAATCCAGACCTAGTAATTCTTTATGGATTATCAGCAGATGTATCAGGAGTACTTAAAGAAATCGAAAAGGTTGCTTTTGACGTGCCTACCCTTACAACATACTCGAATGCTGATGCTTCATTCTTAGCAATAGCAGCTCCAGGAGCGCCAAATATAATAAAAAATCTCAATGTATTAGGATGGCTAGATGTAACAGAAGAGGGATTAAAGCCATTAACTGAAGCTATGCAAAAATACTTCCCAGAGGTACCAATAAATGCTTATACAATGGCTGGTTGGGTTGCAGGAGAGACATTTGTCGCAGGTCTTAAAGAAGCTGGAGATAATCTTTCGTGGGAAGGATTTATAAATGCTATGAATAACCTTAAATTTACTGAAGGTCTAGCACCAGAGATATCATATGCTCCTGGAGTACGTCAAGGAGTTACAAAAATGGCTGTAAGTAGAGTTGTTCAAGATGCTGAAGGGAACTATATATTTGAGATAAGAACAGGATTTAACGAGTTTAAATAAAAATAGTAAAAGGCCCGGGCAAATCCGGGCTTTTAGACATATTGAAGCAATTGTACAAAAAATGAACATGTCAAAAAAAGCAACAGTCTAGTGAATTAGATTAAATGGTGGTGGTCATATGGCAAAGATTAAAGCAAATGGAATAGAGCTTTATTATGAAATACATGGTGAGGGAGAACCTGTAGTATTACTCGA
This sequence comes from Brassicibacter mesophilus, assembly GCF_050433385.1. Classification (NCBI taxonomy): domain Bacteria; kingdom Bacillati; phylum Bacillota; class Tissierellia; order Tissierellales; family Thermohalobacteraceae; genus Brassicibacter; species Brassicibacter mesophilus. Next base: position 150,073 of record NZ_JBNPXI010000008.1, on the reverse strand, counting down.
AGGCTTAGGATATTCTTTATGGATGTGGTATAAGCAGGTTGATGTGCTGTCGAAACATTTTAAAGTAATAATATTTGATAATAGAGGGGTAGGTGAAAGTGACAAGCCAGACGAGGAGTATTCAATAGAGCTTTTTGCAGATGATACAGCAGAACTTTTAGCTGCATTAAATATTAACAAGGCAAACATTTTAGGTGTTTCTATGGGTGGGTTTATAGCTCAACAGTTTGCAATCAAATATCCTGAAATGGTAAATAAGCTTATACTTTGTTCTACTTCATTTGGAGGAACTAATAGTATACCAATACCTGAGGAAACATTAAATTTAATGTTTAAAGGTGGAGGTAAGTATGATTCGATTGAAGATATAAAAGAAGTGATAGAAACAGCATTAAATAAAGATAATGTAGAAAAAAATAATGATGTCCTTAATAAAATAATTGAAGAAAAAATAAAAACTCCTCAGCCTAAATATGCATATCAAAGGCAGCTAATGGCGGGTGCTTCATTTAATGCTGAAGAAAAAGTAAATAAAATAAAGGCTGAAACATTGATTATGGCGGGAAAGAAAGATAGAGTAGTACCTTATGAAAACACACTGCTTCTCAATGAAAGAATACCTAATTCAAGGGTTGAAATAATAGAAAATGGAGGGCATGTCTTTTTTATGGAGGAGTCAGAGATATCAAACAAACTGATAATAGATTTTCTCATGTGTCAAGATTTAGATGACATATATTAATAAAATATTAATCAAAACAAGGGGGCATATAGAATGTCAGTTACAGAAGTCAATGTAGGTATTGTAGGCACTGGATTATATATTCCTGAAAAAAGAATTACTGCTAAGGAGATTTCAGAAGCTACAAAAGGTATGTGGACTGAAGAAGCTATCATAAATAAGTTAGGAATTATTGAAAAGCCCATACCAGGTGAAGGTGATGGAACTCAAGAGATGGGGGTAAAGGCAGGGCTTGATGCTCTTAAAAGAACGGGAGTTGATCCAAAAGAAATAGACCTGGTTATATGCATGGGAGAAGAGTGGAAAGAGTATCCTCTTACTACTTCCGGAATTTATATACAAGAGAAAATTGGAGCTACTAATGCTTGGGGTATAGATGTTCAGCAAAGATGTTGTACTACAGTTGCTGCTATGAAAATAGCAAAAGATATGATGATAGCAAGTGATGATATTAACACTGTAATGGTAGTAGGTGGCTACAGAAATGGAGATTTTGTAGACTATACTGATAAAAACATGTCAATGATGTATAACCTTTCAGCAGGTGGAGGAGCTATAATATTGAAGAAAAATTACAATAAAAACCTGCTCCTCGGAACACATATAATGACTGATGGTACTATGGCAAGAGATGCAGGAGTTGAATTTGGTGGAACTGAGAAACCTATTACCTGCGAAAACATCGGGGAAGCATATAAATCACTAAGATTATTTGATGCAAAACATATGAAGGATAGGCTAAAAGAGGTTTCAATGAGTAATTGGTTTTACTGTATTGACAAAGCCTTCGAAAAATCAGGAATATCAAAAGATAAATTAGGTTATTTAGATGTATTGCACTTTAAGCGTTCGCAACATGTGAATATGCTTGAGACTCTCGGATTAACAGAAGAACAATCAATATATCTTGAACATTATGGACATATGGGGCAGATAGACCAGATTCTTTCACTACATTTAGCGCTAGATCAGGAAAAGATTGAAGAGGGGACAGTAATATCTATGATAGCTGCAGGTATAGGATATGCATGGGCTGCAAATGTTATCAAATGGGGTCAAGTATAGTAATTGCCTCTATATAAGTTTGTGAAAATTTTAAACTGTAATTAGAGGTGGCTTTTGAGAGATAACAGTAGTAGGACTTGTGAAGACATGGGTGAAGAAATTTTCCATGAAGGGTGGAAATGCTAGAGTCAGCACATTAGATAGATTTTAATATATCACAAGGCACACACTTAGTGTGAACGGTGGAATCAGATTATAATGAGAATGAAATAGAATAATAATGGAAATAAGCATTGGAGGGGAAAATATGAGCTATAAAGATAAGTTGGTATCTATTGAGGAAGCTCTTGATTTAGTTAAATCAAATAATATAATTGTTACAGGATTAGGAGCAGCAGAAGCTCAGCTTTTCATGAATAATATTCATACCATATCAGACAGAGTCGAGAATGTAACAATTACTAACTGTCTTCCTACTTCGAATGGTGAATTTTTAAAGCCTGAGTATAAGAATTCTTTTAATATTGATGGGTGGTTTTATTCTCCACCTATAAGAAAAGCACATTCAAATGGAAACATTGCTTTTATTCCGAATCATCTTCATTTAGCAGGAGTAAAAAGACTATTTCATGTTAAGCCTAATATTTATGTAGGGGCTGCTACTATGCCGGATAAGCATGGCTATATTTCACTTTCGGTAAGCAATACTTATGAAAGAAAAATGATCGATGCAGCTGATATTGTAATACTTGAAATCAATCCTAACTATCCCAGAACCTTTGGAGATGTGGAAATTCACTATTCAGAAGTAGACTATCTAGTTGAGACTGATTATGCAGTTCCAACTATTCCAGATGTGCCGCCAAGTGAAAAGGATAAAATCATTGGCAAATATATAGCTGAAATGATAAATGATGGAGACTGTATACAACTGGGTATAGGAGGTATACCAAATGCAGTAGCTACATATTTGAAAGATAAGAAGGATTTAGGCGTTCATACTGAAATGATGACTTCAATGATGGTAGAATTAGCTAATTTAGGAGTTATAAATGGCAGTAAGAAGGCAATACACAGAGGAAAAATAGTCTGTACCTTTGCACTTGGTAATAAAGAACTTTATGATTTTATTAATGATAATCCCTCAGTTCTTGTTATGGATGGTAGCTATGTAAATGATCCTTACACATATGGTAAAATTGATAATATGGTATCTATTAATACAACACTAGAAATAGACTTAACAGGACAATGTGCTTCTGAATCAATAGGACCAGTTCAATTCAGTGGGACAGGCGGTCAAGCGGATACTGCAATAGGTGCACAGAATGCTAAAAACGGTCGCTCAATTATGGCTCTTTACTCTACTACTATGGTTAAGAATAAGAAAACAGGAGAAAGAGAAGAAATATCCAAAATTGTACCTATGCTTAAACAAGGTGCTATAGTAAGTCTTTCAAGAAATGATGTGGACTATGTGGTGACTGAATACGGAGTAGCATCATTAAGAGGTACAAATACACGAGAAAGAGTAGAAAAGCTTATTAATATAGCTCATCCTAAATTCAGAGATCAGCTTATAAAAGAAGCTCATGAAATAGGATTAATATATGACAAATAGGTTGTTGTCATCAGTATAGGAGGGATTTAATTTGCCGTATATAGAATATGAAGGAAAAAAAGTTTATTATGAAACACATGGACAAGGAAAACCTTTAGTTCTTCTGAATGGAATTATGATGTCTACTTTAAGTTGGGAAGCATTTAAAGAAGCTTTTTCTGCAAATAATCAGCTTATACTTCTGGACTTTTTAGATCAAGGCAGGTCTGATAAAATGGAGGATACTTCTTATACACAATCTACTCAGGTTGAGGTTTTAAAGGCTTTACTTGACGAGCTTAAGCTTAAGAAGGTAAACATTGTAGGAATATCCTATGGAGGAGAGGTTGCACTGGAGTTCTCAGTAAAGTATGAAGAATATATTGAAAAAATGGTTCTCTTCAATACTACTGCAAAAACATCTCCATGGCTTAGAGATATAGGAGTCGCTTGGAACAGAAGTGCTGGAGATCCACTTGATTATTACTGTACAACTATACCAGTAATATATTCACCCAAATTTTATAATGAAAAAGCTGAATGGATGAATAGAAGAAAAACTTTTCTTACTGAAAAGATATTCAATCAAAAATCCTTTATGGATTCTATGGTAAGGCTTACAGAAAGTGCAGATTATCATGATGTCACTAATGAGATATCTAAAATAAAAATACCGACTCTTATAGTAAGCAGTGAGAATGATTACATTACACCAATACATGAACAAAAGAAGCTTCATCAGCTAATAAGTACTTCAGAGCATGTAGTACTTCCTAACACAGGTCATGCCTCAATGTATGAAAAACCTGTTCTTTTTGCAGCCTTAATCCTAGGGTTTATTAACATGGAGAAAAAGGAATTTAATATTGTGTAAGTAAACTCCCCCATAATACAGTCAAAAAGGTGCTCTGAGATATAGAGGACCTTTTTACTTAAGCAGGAGTGGTAGAATGGTAAGAGCAAAAATAATTGGAACTGGAAAATATGTACCCTTAAATCTAGTTACAAATGAGGATATGGAAAAGATATTTGGAAATCCTGTGGATCCTAGCCTAGAAGCTAAGTTAGGGATAAAGCAAAGATTCATAATGGGAGATGATGAAAGCTCAGTAGACTTAGCTACTAATGCTGGCATAGTTGCTATAAAAGATACGGGACTTAAACCAGAACAGATTGATTTAATTATAGTTGCTACGGATACTCCAGAGTATATCAGTCCAGCTATATCTTCTGTAGTACAAGGAAGATTGATGGCAAAAAATGCAGGAACATTTGATATGAACGCATCTTGTGCTGGCTTTGTAAGTGCACTTGATATAGCTTCAAGAGCTATTATGACAGGAGGATATAATAATGTTCTTTTAATTGGTGTGTATAACATGACAAAGCTTGTAGACAAAATGGATGCAAATATATTTCCAATATTTGCAGATGGAGCAGGGGCTGTAGTGCTTACAGCTACTGAGGAAGAACGTGGTTTTTTAGCATCAAAGCTTATTGCAGATGGAGCACAGTACGATATATTTAGCATAAATGCAAGGAGCAAAGAGTATTCTCTTACCAAGGAAAGAACAGATAGAACTGTGAGATTATGGCCATCATTAATTACACAGACTTTAGAAAAGGTTAATCTTCATATTAATGATGTAGACCACTTTTTCTTTACGCAAATAAACAAATGGGTTATTGAAGAAGTTTTGAACGTACTAGAGCTTCCTATGGAAAAAACTACTTGCATAATGGATAAATACGGATATACTGGTTCGGCATGTATTCCTATGGCACTAGATGTAGCTATAAGAGAAAATAAAATAAAGAAAGGTGATACAATAGTTTTTGTAGCTTCAGGAGTAGGATTTAACATAGCGTGTGCAGTTTTTAAATGGTAATAAATAATTTACATATAAAACACTATGTGGTATAATGTTACAAATAGTTTTGAGGAGGTTGTGTCATGATAGTTGTTCTTAACAGATAATCTAATTTTAATGTTTGTGATGGTTTAGACATTGCCTTTTATAAGGTGCATTTGTCGTGCCTTGCAGATTATTGTTAGAAGGTTAAGGACAACATTATGTGCCTTTAAGCTATACTGTCGTGCAATAAAATAGCATGCTTACAGAATATTCGCTAAATATGCTTATATTTGTTTTTACATGCTCAGACGAACTGATGGCTCAGCAGGCTGTAAATGAATAGTTGTTCATTTACAGCTTTTTTGTTTTTGCTGTATAATCTGTTGTCTTTAAGCTAGCAAAACTGTAAAAGCTAAAAAATTAATAGGGGGTAATTATATGAAAAAACAAAATAATAAAATAAATGTCAGCACACAGATACAGCAAATAAAGGACTTGATAGATAAATTTCAGCAAGGGTATATAAGAAGAGATAGAAATATAATAGATAATTATATGAATGATATTTTTGAACAAGGGAATGATGTTGCCATACTAGGTACCAGTGATGGTGAATGGTGTTTAGGCTTTGACGAAGCAAAGGAATTAGTAGAATCAGACTGGGAATACTGGGGAGATGTGAGAATTGATACTGAAAATCCTATTATAACATTTAATGACAACACAGCTTGGATAGCTTTACGTGGTACTGTGAAATATGAGTTTGAAGACAGCGAAGAAAGATATGGCAGGTATGTTCAGCTTGTTAAAGAGTATTTTACAGAAGATAACGAGTTTAGTGGATTAACATTAAAAGAAAGACTTACAAAATTAAAGTGGATAATAGCTCATACCTTTGGACAAAACAAACAAGAAACTAAAATTAATAATTATCCGCTCAGAATAACAGGTGTAGTGGTTAATAATGGTAAATGGAAGTTTAGGTATATGCAGTTTTCTCTTCCTATGCCTAGTTACCCAGAGGTTAGAATGACTAGCATGTTAGATTATAAAAATTTTAATAAAGAAGAAAGGCAGAAGCTTAAAGCCTATGTAGATGGTAAGGATAGGGTTGAATTTAACGAAATTAAGGACATGTTATCTTGTTTTGAAGCAGATTATTTGTGTGAAACAAAGAATTCAAGTAAATATATAGTACAAAAATATTTTGCAGCCACAGATAAAATTATGTTGATTGATACCGATGAAACATGGTATAAAGGAGCAGATGATATAGCAAATGCGATTAATCAGCACAGTCAAATATGGGATAAAATAGAGTTAGAAAAGGATTTGGGAATTATAAATATAGAAGGAGAAACAGCTTGGGTAACACTAGGAGGAATAATAAAAAGTACAATATCGGAGAATGAAGCTATAATGAAAGAGATAGATAATATTAAAAGCATATGCGATTTAAATATTCCTTCAAAAGATAAACTATTTAAAATAAACAGAGATATTTCCAGAGTAATCATGGAGACAGCTATAGGAGAGGAATTTCTATGGCCATTTAGATTTGAGGGTATGCTAATTAAAGAAAGTAGTCAATGGAAATTCCACAGTATACAGTTTTCGTACCCTTTTTACTATATACTAGAAGGTAAATATGACACATATAAACTAGAATAGATATAATATTATAATGACGGTTTCTTACAATCGTTATTCTTTATTTGTCAAATCATTATATAAATTATAAAATAATTATATAGTAGGTAGTTTACCATTTGAGTTAAGACATAAACTAAGGGTATAAACATATAAATATTATACTTTAGATGGAGTGAGAATAATGGATAACATTTTAAATATTATTAAAGACAATACTTTAACCTATGAACAAAAGGTTTTAGCACTTGCAAGAGCAGCTGAAAACAGCTTAAATGTGCTTAATATTAGTGATGAAGCGCAGCATTATAGAGATGAAAAAATTATTTGTGACCTTAATGAAGGTCATGCACCATATAGACCGAGGTATATAGTACCAGATTATGAAAAATTCATGAAAAATGGCAGCGAATTTTTAGGAATAAAACCTCCAAAAGATATATGGGAGGCAGTTAACAGTCTATTAATCCTTTATAAGCATGTTCCTTCTATAACATCATTTCCAGTATACGTAGGAAATATTGATACATTGCTTGAGCCATTCATAGAAGATGAAGAAGAAGCTTATAAAGCAATTAAGCTATTTTTGGCACATATAGATAGAACAATTACAGACTCATTCTGCCATGCTAACATAGGACCTAATGATACTAAGGCAGGAAGACTTATATTAAAGGCAGAAAGAGAGCTTCAGCACGCTATACCTAACATTACGCTAAAGTACAGCTTAAACACTCCAGATGACTTTGCAATTGATGCAGTAAACACAGCTCTGATCACTGCAAAGCCAAGCTTTGCAAATCATGAGATGTTTTCAGAAGAGTTTAACAACAACTACGCAATAGTAAGCTGTTATAATGGACTTACTATAGGTGGTGGAAGCTATACATTAGTTAGATTAAACCTTGCAGGACTTGCAAAAAAAGCAAAAAATGAAGAAGACTTTATGAGTGAAGTGTTACCTGATGCAGTAAAGAAAATGACAGGATATATGGATGAAAGAGTTAAATTTATAGTTGAAGAAAGTGGATTTTTTGATCATCATTTCCTTGTAAAAGAAGGACTACTTCACAAAGATAGATTTACAGCTATGTTTGGAATGTTTGGGCTTGCTGAATGTGTAAATCACTTCATTGGTTCTGATGAACAAAAGCACAGATTTGGACATAGTGAAAAAGCAAATGAATTAGGCTATCGTATTATAGAAAAATTATATGAAGAAGTTAATAAGCACAATAACAAATATTGTGGAATAACAAATGGTAGATACTTGCTTCATGCACAAGTAGGTATTGAAACAGACTATGGTATAAGTCCTGGATGTAGGATTCCTATAGGAGAAGAACCAGAGCTTCATCAGCATGTGATTCAATCAGCTAAGTTTCATAGATTCTTCCCATCTGGTATAGGTGACATATTTAACTTTGATACTACAGTTAAGAAAAATCCTGAGTTTATACTAGATATTATAAAAGGAGCATTTAGGGAAAAAATGAGATATTTTTCTCTATATTCTTCTGATTGTGATGTGATAAGGATAACAGGATATCTTGTTAAAAGATCAGATATGGAGAAGCTTGCTAAAGGTGAACAGGTATTACAGGATACAGTGGTACTAGGACTTGGAGCTGCAAATAATGCTAGAATACTAGAAAGAAAAGTGAGAAAAAATGAATAAAGGATTAATAAGTAAAATAATTCCATTTAGTTCTGTTGATGGACCTGGTAATAGAACTGCTATATTTCTTCAAGGGTGTAATTTTAATTGCTTATATTGTCATAACCCTGAAACTATAAATGTTTGTATTAGCTGTGGAGCATGTGTGAAAGCATGCCCTCATGGTGCATTGGCAATGAATGATGGTGAAGTACTTTGGAATAAAGATATTTGCAGTCAGTGCGATTTATGCTTAAAAGCTTGTAATAGGAATAGTAAACCTAAGGCTGTACTAATGTCAGTAGACCAGGTCTTAAATGAAATACACAAAGTAAAATCATTCATATCAGGAATAACAGTTTCTGGAGGAGAATGTACACTTCAATCGAAATTTCTAGTAGATCTATTTAAGGAAGTTAAGAAGATGGGACTTACTTCATTTATAGATACTAATGGATCAATACCATTAAAACAGGAAAAAGCGCTAGTAGATACTATGGATATGGCAATGGTGGACATGAAGTCGTTTGACCCAAGTGAGCACAAGATGCTTACAGGCAAAGATAATGATATAGTGATCGAGAACATAAAGTATCTTGCAAAATTAAGCAAGCTTTATGAGATTAGAACAGTTATAGTTCCAGAAATGCTTGATAATAGCTGTAATGTAGATCAGATAAGCAAGCTAATAGCTTCATTAAATCCAGAAATTAGATATAAAATAATAAAATACAGACCACTAGGGGTACGTACTGATATGATAAAAAGCTATGTTCCATCTGACGAAATGATGGGGAACTTAAGTAAAATCGCAGTAACAAATGGATGTAAAAATGTTATAGTTGTGTAAAACAGGAGACGAATGTCTGCTGTTTTTTCCTGTTACTATTTAATTGTATTTACTTACGTTAAATGCATATAATATTCATGACGATAAATATTAATACTTTTGTAACCCTTTTTGTTGATAATCATATTATTATTTATATAGTCATAAGTTGTCCAATTCGTTATAAAAAAGATTGGAGGAATAGATATGAGCAGGGTTCTTGTTTTAGAGGATGAAGCGGATATAAGAGGATTCATTGTTATAAATCTTAAAAGAGCAGGATATGATGTTATTGAGGCAGAGACTGGAGAGCAGGCTCTTGAAGTAGCACAAAAAAATAAAGATATAGATATAGCAGTCTTAGACGTTATGCTTCCTGGGATTGATGGGTTTGAGGTATGCAGGAATATCAGAGAAATGAATGAGACAACAGGGATTATAATGCTTACAGCCAAATCTCAGGAAATGGATAAGATAAATGGATTATCAATGGGAGCAGACGACTATGTTGTAAAACCTTTCAGTCCAGCTGAATTAGTAGCTAGAATAGATGCTTTAGTTAGAAGAGTGGAGTTATTGAAAGGTAAAAAATCTGAGAATATCATTTCAGGACCATTTAAATTAGACATTGACGGGAGAGCTATATCTAAAAATGGTGAAGAGATAGAACTTACACAGACTGAGTATTTAATCATGAAGCTATTAATAGAAAATGAAGATCAATCACTAAGTAGGGAACAAATACTTGATAGTGTATGGGGACAAAATTATTTTGGTGATCCTAAAATTGTTGATGTAAATATTAGACGACTGAGACAAAAAGTTGAAGAAGATTCGTCAAATCCTAAATATATAAAAACTATTTGGGGTTATGGATATAGATGGAAAAAAGAAGACTGAACAAAGGCTATAACCGGCTAACTAAGCCGTTATAGTTTTTTTTATTACATATTGTCAACCTTGACGATAAAAAAGGTTGACAATACACTTAAGAGATTATAAAATCATTATCATAGATAGACTTTTATTGACACAAGGAGGAAGTAACTATGAAGTTTAAAACACGTGATATGGTTCTTATTTCTCTATTTGCAGCACTTACTGCGGTTGGAGCATTTATTCAAATTCCAACTCCACTAGTTCCATTTACACTTCAGTTTCTATTTTGCGCATATTCAGGTATATTTTTAGGAGCTAAGCATGGTTTGTACTCTCAGCTCTTGTATGTAGGAATAGGATTAGTAGGAATTCCTATATTTACAAAAGGGGGAGGGATTTCATATGTACTTCAGCCTACTTTTGGATATTTGCTTGGATTTATTGGATGTGCATTTATAATTGGATTATTTACTGAAAGGCTTCAAAAAATTACATTTACTAAAATACTAATACCTGTTCTTTCAGGTCTTGCTATAGTCTATTTGGTAGGTGTTCCGTATCTTTATTTTATAGTAAATAGGGTCGCTTCAACTCCTATTAGCTTTGTCACTGCAATCAAAGTAGGATTTATTCCATACATTACATCAGACTTAATATTTAGTATTTTAGTTGCATTAACATCAGTTAAAATAATTCCAGTACTAAGAAAAGCTGGATATGTTGCACTAGTGAGGCCAAAATAACAAGGGGAGATTTTCATGGATATGAAGGACTATATATATAGTGTCGTAGAAAGAATATTGGATGGTGGAGAAATAACATATGAAGAGTGCATAAAGCTTATTAATATTGATGAAAATGATATCGGAGCTTTGGAGGTTTTATATAAAGGAGCAAATAAAATCAGAGAGAGCTTTGCAGGAAAAAAAGCAGATCTATGTACTATAATGAATGTTAAATCGGGAAAGTGCTCAGAGGACTGCAAATATTGTGCACAGTCAGTTCATTATAGTACCGGAGTAAATGAATACTCACTATTAGATTATGATAAGATACTTGAAAGGGCTCTCGAAATGGAGAGTAAAGGTGCCCATAGATTTTCGCTAGTTACTAGTGGTAAGGGGGTATCAAAAGGCGATTTAGATAGGTTAGCTGACATATATAGAAAGCTTAGTCAGCAAACAAAGCTTAAGATATGTGCATCTCATGGAATAATAACATATGAACAAGCAAAAAGGCTTAAAGAAGCCGGGGTAACTATGTATCATCATAATATTGAAACTAGCAGAGAATATTATTCGAAAATATGTACTACACATACTTATGAAGATAGAATAGATACTATTAAAAATGTTACAGCTGCAGGGATGGATATTTGCTGTGGAGGAATCATAGGAATGGGCGAAACTGAAGAAGACAGAGTAAATATGATACTAGAAATAAGAAACCTAGGAGTTCATTCTATTCCGGTAAATGTTTTAAATCCAATAAAAGGAACTCCACTAGAAACTTCAAAGCCTCTGACGCCTTCTGAAATACTAAAAACAATGGCAATATATAGATTTGTTATACCTACAGCATTTATAAGATATGCAGGTGGAAGAAAGGCTCTTGGTCATAAGCAGAATATTGGATTTAGAGCTGGTGTAAATGCTGCTTTAGCTGGAGACTATTTAACTACAGTTGGTAATAACATAGAATATGATAGAGAAATGATTTTGAATGAAGGACTAGAAGTATAACTTAACAAATAATAGGAATATTTATCATTTATTAAGAACGAATATTTTAAGGACATAATTACAATACTGATGTTATAATTAGATACAAGATTATACTATATAACTCCATTAACGTGTAAGCATAACCTTAACTTTAAAATAATTTATCTTGACAACTTAACTATCATTTTATATATTAGAGTAAGTAGAAATTTAATAATTACATCCTATCGCAAGGGAGTAACTAGCACTTATTAAGTGTAATTAAGTCAACATCATGATATTAATTTATCTGGCTTAGTTTGAAACAGTGAGACTTGTGTATAACGTTTGTTATGCACAGGTCTTTTATTTTTAAAATTTGCTGTCAATAACATTAAAGGAGGAAAAGTTAATGGAGGCTTATATTGAAGGTTTAGTAATTAGCTTATCTATGCCAGTATTAGCACTAATTGTTGTAGTCACTTTAATTACCCTAAGCAAGGGTGCGGACTTATTGGTAAATAATTCAGTAGTACTCTCAGAAGAAATGGGAATACCTAAAATGATTATAGGTGCAACTATAGTAAGCCTGGGAACAACATTACCAGAAACATCTGTTTCAGTATTTGCTGCACTTCAAGGCAATTCAAGTATGGCCTTAGGGAATGCCGTTGGGTCGATAATATGTGATACTGCACTTATACTCGGTATATCTACAATGATATCACCACTCCCAATTAAGAGAGATATAGTAAATAGACATGGATGGCTTCAGTTTGGTGCAGGTGTGTTGTTAGTTCTATTTTCAGTGCCATATAGTAACATAGGAGGTATGTTCACTGAAGGAGGACTTCTTCCTCAGTACATTGGATTTATTCTAATTGGGCTACTTTTAGCGTATATGTATGTATCAATCAAGTGGGCTAAAGGGTCAAAAGATGAACAGGCTGCAACAGCTTCTGAAGAAAGTGAGAAACAGAATAAGTTAATAATACTAATTAAGCTTGCGTTTGGAATAGCTTTAGTAATATTTTCTTCAAAAGTCCTCATTCCAACTGTCCAAGAAGTAGCTATTAGAATGAATGTTCCAAACAGTGTAATAGCAGCAACTCTCGTTGCATTTGGAACGTCACTACCTGAGCTTGTTACATCAGTTACAGCTACATTAAAAGGACATGGAGAGCTTGCTATAGGAAATATAATAGGAGCAGATATTCTTAATGTGCTTTTTGTAATGGGTTCATCAATAGCAGCTACAAAAGGGGGAGTATCAGTGCCCGCTGATTTCTTCACATTATATTTTCCAGCTATGATTTTTGTACTAGCAGTATTTAGAATAGGAACCTTAGTTTCAAAAGACAGTCTTAAAAGACCTTTTGGATTCCTACTTTTAGCAACTTATGTACTCGTAAGTGTCTTCAGTTATATATAATAGAGAAGATATGTTCTATGTAAATACTGAAAATGAATATGTTATTGAAGATATACTATAATTAAGCAATATGTTAATGCAACCTAGCCCATATTTACACAAAAAATTGAGTTTTAAAAAAAGAAAGTCGATATTTGTTTAGTCATATATTATATTAGAATTAATGTAATAATTAGCATATAAATAGGCTATAGTTTAATGTTCACTTGTAAATTATTGCCTGAATATAGGAGGTTCATGTGTTATGAGAAAAATGATACCATGTTTATTATTTATAGCCATAGGGGCAGTTTGTTTTTACTTTGCATTTCAAAAGGATACAAATGCAACATTAGGAATACCATTAACAATAGCTGGTACAGCATCTTTCGGTGTAGCGATTTATAGCGGTTGGCGTCGCGGAATTCTCAAATCTGTATTAGATTTCTTTCTAGACTTTCTGTAATATAAGATAAAGTTTATGCATATATGTTCACAATATTTTTTTAAACCAAATTAAGGGAAGTCAAAAATGACTTCCCTTAAAAGTTGATATATTTTCAATATTATTATAAAACATATCTAATAGAAAAAAAGAATTTTAAATTCAAATTGAAATAAAGTTCTTTTTAGTATAGTATTTAAAAACTCGGTGGTGTCATGGCCCATATAGAAGTACAGGTTTTATCCCCTATATTTATGTATCTATGAGGGACGGTGCTATCAAAATATATGCTGTCACCTTCTTCAAGAATATAATCTCCATTAGCAGTTTTTACAAGAAGTTTTCCTTCTAGAACAATTCCACATTCTTCACCTTCATGAGTTATTAGCTCTTTAGTTGAAGAGTCATCTTTCTCAAGGATTATATGAAGGAACTCGATTTTTCTGTTCAGATTTGGAGTTAATAGTTCGTATATTGCACTTGAATTAGAAGTCATAATTTTTTTTCTATTTTCCCTTTTTACTATAGGGTTTACAGCAACTTTATTTTCTTCGTCAAAAAAATAGCCTATTGAAACATTGAGGCTCTTTGCAACCTTCCATAAAGATGCAACAGAAGGAACAACTATATTTCTTTCAATCTGACTTATTAGTCCAGTACTAAGCTCCGCGGATTTAGCAAGGTCGGTTATACTCATGTTCAGGTCTTTTCTGAGTAATCTTATTTTTGACCCTATATCTATATTCAAAGATATCACTCCTATGCTTTCAATCATGTACTTGTCTAATAAATATTTTATCATAGCTAGATGGCATTGTTCAAACTTATTAACATAATTTATTCAATTTTATTCCTTTAGCTCAACTCTTCTTTTATGGCAATTAGGACATGTTAACAATCTTTTGTACCCGAACCCTGTTTTCTGTTTCGCAATATGCACTATTTTTTTTATTACAATTAGAGTGTAACTTCAAGGCTTTAACCTCTGGATCTTTTACATTTCTAATATATTAATTAACCTCATAATATTACCCTACTTTCACTATATCAGAAAAAATACTGAATACTAAGAGCTTTTATGTGCACCATTCAAAAAATGTATATCCAAAGGTTTCCGAGAGTATAGCGTCTGATAAAGGTTATAGTACAACAAAAGTACAATAAATAAGAAGAGTTGCTTTGCTTCAGAATGTTGCCTAAAATATCTATTTATTTGTTTTGTAATCAGTTTATATGCTAAATCGTCCATGTTTTCACCCTTACTTCCTAATAACTATTTTGAATTATTTTCTCTGTCAATTAAATCCTCACGTTCCCAAAGTTTAAAAACTTTTACATAATAGTGTATAATGTATATAATTAATAAAAACTTCCTATAGTTAGTAATAAACTTAGTGTTTAGACAGTATATAAGAGCCCTGTAAACTAAAAATTCTTCATCAGAAAACAATCTGTTAGGAATCAATTATTCTGCTGCATTTGCTGATAATAATAATCTTAAGTATATGAGTGTATTTTTACATGACCATATTGATGATGAATATACTAGAAAAATAGAAAAGCATATTTATTCTGATTGCCCAAATAAATAGGAGGATTATAATATGTTATCTGTTATAGGCATTTGTCTTATCATAGTTGGATTTTATGGTAATTGGGTTACGAAGCTTTATACTTTGAAAAAACTTGAGGATACTTTAGAATATCTTAATAAAAATAACGATGAAAATAATCGTATAAAACATAATGAAATTTCTCAAAAGACTAAAATAATCATATCGCTTTCTCCCCTTTTTATATTAATAGGAATATTCTTATTGTTCAACAATTAAAGCTGGTTAATGCTTATATTAGATATAAAATATATCATAATATGCTTATTGAACCAGCTCTTTAGCTTTGGATAGATAAATCAAAACTCAGTCAGTTCTCTTACTCCGATATTTTGGTTTCGCTCATACTACATAATCTTAGTCATAACTAATAAACATACTGATTTATAACTTACTTTCTATCTTAAATTATCAATAAATTATCAATTCTTATTTAAATTTCTATAGTATTTAAACTTACCTTTTTTCTTAATGGGGTCTTTTCAACATGTCCTAAGCGTGGTTTTCGTAGGATATGTTGGAGGGATTTCAAAACTAAACTAGGTCTATATATTCAATATTTTGAAAAAAATTTAGTATATATGAAGGAATTTTGCAATAAATATAGAAGTACAAATATATAGAATATTTAGACAATCAAGAATATTCTATATATGTCTTCGAAATATCGCTTTATAACGTCATAATCTTTATTACTGTACTAATATCGATATTTTGTGGTCAAATAATCAAAAGGAGAGTGGTTATATGACAAGTGGTAGTTTAATTAGTCCAGAGAATACGTGGGTATTATGGGCTATACTGACAGGCTGGGCAGCAGTTAGTATTTGGCTAGAGCAAAAATACAGTTGGGCATCAAAAGTAACAGGTGCTATCATTGCACTTATCGGAGCAATGGTCCTTGCAAATTTAAAAATCATACCAACAGCAGCGCCAGCATACGATCAGGTTTGGGGATATGTAGTTCCTTTAGCTATCCCACTACTTCTATATAAGGCAAATATTAAAAAAATATGGAAAGAAAGTGGGCGTATGCTAGCAATATTCGCAATTAGTTCTGTAGGAACAATGCTAGGAGCATTTATTGGATTTATGCTATTAAAAAATGCAGTACCTTCACTGTATAAGGTAGGAGCTATGATGGCAGGCTCTTATATTGGTGGCGGAGTAAATTTTGTAGCTATGGCAGATTCTTTTTCTGCACCTGGTGAGTTGGTTTCAGCTGCTGTAGTAGCAGACAATTTACTTATGGCATTATATTTCTTTGTACTTATTGCTATACCTTCTATGGCGTTCTTTAGGAAAAAGTTTAAGCATCCTCATGTTGATGAAGTAGAAAAAATGGGAGCCAGTGAAGAAGGAAAGACTCAAGCAGCTTCATATTGGGGTAGAAAAGAGATATCATTAAAGGACATTGCCTTTGCTGTAGGGTCTGCTTTTGTTATTGTTGCAATTTCAACAGAAATAGCTAAGTTTTTAGGTTCAGTTATTCCTACTGAGAACCCAGTTACAAATTTATTAAACGGATTGTTTGGAAATAAATATCTTATAATGACTACCTTAACTATGATATTAGCAACATATATACCTCAATTTTTTGGAGAAATAAGAGGGGCACAGGAAATAGGAACATTTTTAATCTATATTTTCTTCGTTGTAATAGGAGTGCCTGCATCTATACCTCTAATATTGTCAAAATCACCACTACTATTAGTATTTTGTGCAATAATGGTTTTGGTAAATATGCTGATAACACTATCATTCGGAAAACTATTAAAATTTAATCTAGAAGAAATATTGCTTGCATCAAATGCAAATATAGGTGGACCTACTACAGCAGCTGCTATGGCTATTGCAAAAGGTTGGACTGCACTAATAGTACCTATATTGCTTGTAGGAACATTAGGATATGTAATAGGGAATTACTTTGGAATATTTATGGGTAGTATCTTGCAAATGATGTAGTAAATTACCAAATAGGAAAGGATATCCTTTCCTATTTGGATTTTAGGAGGTAATAAAATGATTTTTGATGGACATGCTGATATTTGGACAGATGTAACCATAAGAAGACAAAAGGGTATTTCAGATGTCTTTAAAAATGTACATTTACAAAGATTCAGCAAAGGTAAAATTAATGGTGGAATATTTGTTATGTGGGCTGACCCACCACATGATAAAGAGCCTAAAAAAAGAATTTTAGAAATGATAGAGCATACTGCAAATGAAATAATGGAAAATCAAGATATATTTAAGATTGTAAAATGTGCTACAGACTTTGACTTAGCAGTTATTGAAAATAAGATGCCAGTAATTATTGGAGTAGAGGGCCTTAGTGCTCTAGGTACAAACGTTAATCTAATAAATGCACTTTATATGTTTGGTGTAAGACATGCATCATTGACATGGAATGAAGAGAATGAACTTGCAACAGGTGTAAAAGGAGCATCTAGCAGAGGATTAACTCAATATGGTATACAAGCGGTAAAAAAAATTGAAGAGCTTGGGATTATACTCGATGTATCTCATGGAAATGAAAGAACCTTTTGGGATGTTTATCAGCACTCATCTAGACCTTTCATTGCATCTCATTCAAATTGCAGAGCATTATGTGATGTTCCTAGAAATCTTACAGACGAACAGCTTAAAGCTATATCAGAAAAAGGTGGAATAGTGGGACTTAATGCATTTAGAGAGTTTGTTCATATAGAGAGAGATAAGCAGGATATAGAGTATCTTGCAAATCATATTGACCATATGGTTGAGGTGATGGGAATTGACCACGTAGGATTTGGGTTTGACTTCTTTGACTATCTTGAGGGTGACACTACAAACAGCTTTACTGAAAGTGAAGATATAGGAACTATAGGGCTTGAAGACACTTCAAAAGTGCAAAATATTATAAAAATCATGAAAGAACGTGGATATAGCAAAGAGGACATCGAAAAGATAAGCTATAAAAACTTTTATAGAATTATAAATGAGATTTTAAAGTAACTAGAAAGAATAAAATAGCCATTACTTGCCAATAATAAATTAAAATATATGGGAGGTAAAGCTATGGATAAGAAGAATAAACTCGATCAAGTACCTTTAGCTAATGTTAATGACAATGAGTTAAATCAAATACAGCAACTTGAGCAACAGCTAGGAGAGAAATACTATTTAATTGCATTTGAAAGGACAGGTAAGTAATAGTAAAAGAACTCCATCAGACTATGGAGTTCTTTTATTTACTTTCTAATAAAAAGGTCTTCTTTTAAAAGGTCTTCTGAAAAAACCTGGTCTAAATAATACTGATACTAGCAGGAACCATAACAATAAACTGGAGCCCGTAAGGAATTGATTTGATGGATAAGGATTAACATTTGAAGATATGTCTTCAATATTCAGTACTTCTTTGACAACAGCTATTTTTTGTTTTACTTCATCTGTTACGAATCCTTCCATCTGTGCCAGATATTCTAGATTTTTAATGTGCTGAAGCCGTATTTCTTGGGATACTTCTCCTTTTACTCTATTAATTTCCCGTAGTAGATAGTCGTTAGATTTATCGCTGTACTCTTTTTGAAATTCTTCATATTTTTTCATCAGATCTTCACTTAGAATTACTTTACTTATAATATTCGCAACATTATTGTTTGAATTCACTTTAGACAGCCTCCTTTCCTAAAGAATCCTTTTGCAATAATATAATATGTCCAATTCTTTTCATTGATACAAAAAGGGAATATGAATAACTTACTAAACAATATTGACATATATTCTAAATATTGATATATTAATGTTAAAATTAATAATCCTTCAGGGCAGGGTGAGATTCCCGACCGGCGGTATAGTCCGCGAACTGTGTATACAGTTGATCTGGTGAAATTCCAGGACCGACAGTAAAGTCTGGATGGAAGAAGGAAAGTCTGTAAGTGTAAGTTTTTTGTATTCTTGAATACTGTTTACTTAGAACATAAGCAGCCCTGAAATCTTTATGATTTTCAGAGCTGCTTTTATTTTACTTTTCTTTTTGTCCTGCCTATTGCGAATTATTATTTTTCTTAATATAGATAACCAAAATTCATGCAATATTTTTTATCTTGAACTTGGTTACCTATAAAATCTCACAATATTGCAAATATTATTTAGAGTGGAGGTGATTTTTTGCATCTTGAATATATGAAAAGAGCTATCCAATTATCTCAAAAAGGTATTGGCTTCGCTAGTCCTAATCCATTAGTAGGAGCAGTTATAGTTAAGGATGGACTAATAATAGGTGAGGGTTATCACGAAGTTTATGGAGGACCACATGCAGAAATAAATGCGTTTAATAATGCAACTGATGATGTGAGAGGGTCAACAATGTATGTAACACTTGAACCCTGCTCTCATTATGGGAAAACTCCACCGTGCGCTAATGCAATAGTACAGAAAGGAATATCCAAGGTAGTAATAGGAATGAAGGATCCCAACCCTATTGTTTCAGGAAGAGGAATTAAAATCTTAAAGGATAATGGAATAGAAGTTGTAACTGGCATATTAGAACAAGAGATAAAAGAGCTAAATGAGATATTCATCAAATATATAACTACAAAACTCCCATTTTGCATACTCAAGACAGCCATGACATTAGATGGTAAGATTGCAGCATTTACAGGGGACTCTAAATGGATAACAAATGAAAAGTCCAGAGAATATGTTCATCAACTAAGACATAGAATGTCTGCGATTATGGTGGGTATAGGGACAGTGCTAGCAGATGATCCATTGCTAACTACAAGACTAAAAAATGAAAAAGGGTCTAACCCAGTTAGAATAATAGTTGATTCAAATGGAAGAATACCATTAGATTCACAAATACTTTCTACTGCATTAGATGTGAAAACCGTAATAGCTGTTACAGAAAAAGCAGATAATCACAAGATAGAAGCTATCCTTAAAAAAGGTGCTGAAGTACTTAAGGTTCCAGTGAAGGATAATAAAGTAGATTTAAGATGGCTAGTAAAAGTACTTGGTGAAAAGGGAATAGACAGCTTACTTATAGAAGGTGGAAGCAGTTTGAATTTCAGTGCACTTAATGAAGGTATAGTTGATGAAATCATATCCTTTATTGCTCCAAAGATTATAGGTGGAGATACTGCAAAAACACCAGTAGGAGGTAGTGGCAAAGAGTATATACGCAATGCATTTATGCTGGAAAATATTAAAGTTTCAAGGTTTGATGATGACATCATGATAAAAGCCTATATAAGAAAGGATGAACAAGAAATATGTTCACAGGACTAGTTGAAGAAATAGGGACAGTGGAATCAGTCATAATAGGTGCAAATTCAGCTAAGATTACCATTAGAGCAAAGAAGGTGCTTGAGGATATAAAGCTTGGAGATAGTATCAGTACAAATGGTGTTTGTCTTACAGTCACTAATCATACTGAAAATGGTTTTTCTATAGATGTAATGCCTGAGACTATGAGAAGAAGTAATCTTGGCACACTAAAAAATGGTAGCAGGATTAATCTTGAAAGAGCTTTAAAGCTCGGAGACAGACTTGGAGGACATATAGTTTCAGGGCATATCGATGGAGTTGGGACTGTTAGAGGATTTAAGAAAGAAGACAATGCAACATGGATTCATATAGGCGCTAAACAAGAGATTATTAAGTATATAGTCCAAAAAGGTTCTGTTGCAATAGATGGAACAAGTCTTACAGTAGCAGATGTAGATGATAGCAGTTTTAAGGTTTCAATCATTCCTCTTACTAGAGATGAGACAACTATTCTTGAAAAAAATATTGGGGATCAGGTTAATCTTGAATGTGACATGGTTGGAAAATATATTGAGAAATTTGTACTGTTTAAAAATAATCAACATCCTAAGAAAGAAATTGATATGACTTTTTTGGTGGAAAATGGGTTCATATAAAAAGGTGAGGTGAATTTAATGATTAACTTTAACACTATAGAAGAGGCTCTTGAAGACATTAAGGCTGGAAAAATTATTGTTGTAGTAGATGATGAAAATAGGGAGAATGAAGGTGACCTTTTGATGGTTGCTGAGAAGACTACAGCACAGAGTATAAACTTTATGGCTAAATATGGACGAGGACTAATATGTACTCCTATGACAAGAGAAAGGCTTAATGAGCTTGATATATATCCAATGGTTAGTAAAAACACTGACCCAAAAGAAACAGCTTTTACCGTATCAGTAGATTCTGTTAATTCTACTACAGGGATATCTTCAGCAGAAAGAGCGGAGACAATACTAAAGCTTATAAATCCAAATGCTTTACCAACTGACTTTAGTAGACCTGGGCACATATTTCCGTTGGCAGCTAAGTCTGGAGGTGTTTTAGAAAGAGCAGGACATACAGAGGCAGCTGTAGATTTGGCTAGAATAGCGGGGCTTTACCCTGCAGGTGTGATATGTGAGATTATGAATGAGGATGGTACTATGGCAAGAGTGCCTGAACTTATGGAATATGTGAAAATCCATGGACTTAAAATAATAACAATAGCTGATTTAATCAACTATAGACGAAAAAAGGAATGTCTCGTTGAGAGAGTGACATCTGCTGAAATGCCTACAAGATATGGAGATTTTAAGGTTGTAGGATATATAAATAAGCTTAATGGGGAGCATCATGTTGCTTTAGTAAAAGGAGATGTATCAAATGGAGAACCCGTATTAGTTAGAGTTCACTCTGAATGCCTTACTGGAGATGTATTTGGTTCTCTTAGATGTGACTGCGGTGAACAATATGCTGCTGCCATGAAAAAAATAAATGATGAAGGAAGAGGAATACTTCTATACATGCGCCAAGAAGGAAGAGGGATAGGGCTTATCAACAAAATCAGAGCCTATGCTCTTCAGGATCAAGGAATGGATACAGTAGAAGCAAATCTTGCTTTAGGTTTTCCAGAAGATTTGAGAGACTACGGAATAGGTGCTCAGATACTTGCAGACTTAGGAGCAAAAAAGGTCAGATTGATGACTAATAACCCTAAGAAGATATCGGGATTATCGGGATATGGAATTGAAATAGTAGACAGAGTTCCAATACAGATGAATCACAACGAGAGAAATGAATATTATCTAAAGACTAAAAAAGAAAAAATGGGGCATATGCTAAATTTTAAGGAGGAAAAATAATATATGAAAACATATGAAGGTAAACTTATAGCACAAGGATTAAAATTTGGAATAATAGTAGGTAGGTTTAACGAATTTATTGGAGGGAAACTTTTATCTGGAGCAATCGATGCATTAAATAGACATGGTGTAGAGGAAAAGGATATAGAGATTACATGGGTTCCAGGAGCATTTGAGATACCTCTTATAGCAAAGAAATTAGCTAAGTCACGCAACTATGATGCAGTTATATGCCTAGGTGCTGTCATAAGAGGGGCAACTCCACACTTTGACTATGTTTCAAGTGAGGTATCAAAAGGCATAGCAAACGTATCACTAGAAACAGAGCTTCCAGTAATATTTGGAGTACTTACAACAGACACAATAGAGCAGGCCATAGAAAGAGCAGGAACAAAAGCAGGAAACAAAGGCTACGAAGCTGCAGTTACAGCCATAGAAATGGCTAATCTGTTAAAAGAACTAAAATAAGCAATATAAGCAAGAGGAGACGATTTTTGCTTGCTTTTTGGTTCTGTATTCTCGATTTATTACACTATAGGTACATTTCTTGACAAAGCTAATATCTGGATATAGAATATGGTTTCTTTTCTGAACTGGGAATAGGTAGCTAGGGTTCCGCCTTGACATTTCAAGGGACTGTGACCAAGCGCTACAGCTCTTGCACAGCAAGAGGCACCTACTGGAATAAAATGCCCGAGGGGGAGGTTCAGCGTACTTCTTATACGCTGAATTCTTTTCTCCTCGGGTTTTTGTATTTTTGTTTTTTTCACTGTCTACTTGACAGGGGCATGTTCATAATACACCTTGCCTTTTTTTATGAGATTTACGCCTATGAATTTTATACCTACACTTAATAAGAGGATACTATTTTTAAAATTATCAACCACTTTACAAAAAAAAATAAAAAAATATTTTTTCTGTTTTAGGTTGATTATTTAGGCATTAAAGTCCTTTTATATAGTGTAAGGCAAAAGTTGGCCGACAAAGTTAACCTTACAAAATAAAATATTTTCAAATAAAGGAGAGGATCTTTATGTCATGGGGACATGGTAATGTAGCTGCAATAGGTACTTCAAGTCTTAATTCATATGCAGGTGTAAACTTTAAATCGACTTTAAGATTAGGGGATGTTCATAGCGAAGTACCTGCATTAAAGCAAAATTTAAGGGATTATAGATTGGAGTATGAAAGATATGGAGGAACAGATTTCAATGGAGTACCTTCTTTAAGTGGCAATACTTCTCAAACATTCGATAGTGCGACAGAGGCTAATTTAAAGGTATTTCAGCAACTAGAAGGTTTAACACAAGACGGAATATATGGTCAAGCGTCAAGAAATAGGATGATGTTTGCTGAAGGAGTTTCATCAGTTGGTAATGTTAGATTGGCACCTTACACATCTACTTATACTAACTATAATGATACCTCTAGTGGTATGAGTGCCGACTCAACTTACAAATTAGACCATTCATGGCTTAGAGTAAGTGCTAAGTCTACATTAGAGAGACTTGCATTAGACTTTAAAAATGCAACAGGTGTTAAATTACAGATAAATGATTGTTGTTTAATAAATGATGAGGATACTCCTGATCATGCCTCTCATTCTGGAGGAAAAGACGCTGATATTAGAAGTACAGTAATGACAACCGAACAACAGAAAACATTTTTACAGTTATGCGTAAATAATTCTGGAGTTGCACAAGTTTTGTTTGGTACAAATCATGGAATAAACAGCAGTAAGATAGTTGTTAGATCTGACCATGCCGACCACTTCCATGTTGATTTTGTATAAAGAATAAATTAAAGTACCATTGGGTATTTACAACCAATGGTACTTTATTGTATATTGTAAATATAAGTAAATTATTAAAATTTATGTTTAGGGGTGTTAAAAATTAAAAATATATTTATACTAATATTACTAATCGTTATTATACTCATAAGTAATGCTTCATGTACTAACAAAAAATTGACACAAAGCCCAACCTCTGATGTAGTGAAACCTATTACAGATACTAACCCAAATAATGAAAGTCCTAATACAGATACTAAAGTGAGTACAGAGAATGAAGAAGTAATATCAATTGATGATAAAGAAAAGACAAATCTCTTTCCAGATAATAAAGTCTATGATAATGAACAATTTACGACACTAAACATAAATGATAAAGAAACTAGAGGAAGTTTTGTAAATGTACTATATACTGATTTTGGGATATACCTTCCAGATATTATAACCGAAAAAAAATTTGAAGATGGGAACGAATTTTATTTAAATAAAGAAAGTTATATTACATTTTGTAAAGATTTTATAAGTGCAGAAAAAGACTTTGAAAACTGCAAGCTAGAGGCAAAGGAATATCTTGAAAGCTCAGGCCCTATTGCGAAAATAACAGCAATCAATGAGCTAGAAGGATTAAGTGAATACATATTGAGTAAAATTGATGAATATGGGAAAGAAACAGATTTTTTCTTATTCAAAGAAAGTCAAAATGTAGCAATAATTAGGCTAACCTATAATGAAAAAGATAGAAAAGAAGTATTGCCTATATTGTTAGAGGTTATTAAAACCATTAAATATATCCCAAGTAAATAAACTTTTAGTTTTACCTATTTTTAGAACAATGAAACTAAGTTTTCATTGTTTTTTGATTGTATAAAGAAAACCACCAGCTAATATGGATTTATAATTTAATTACTTATTAAATAAAGGTAAAGGGTTTTTGCTTATGAAATACTTATTGATATTTTTTACTCACTACATTGTAGGGTATCTTTTTGCAGTTTTTTCATCTATGATTTTCGGTACAAGCGATGATTTGTTATTCTTTAGCATATTATATTTATCAGGAGTAATAGGTTTTTGGGGATATAAAATATATCAAGAAATATCAAAAAATAATAAAGATTGTTCTTGAAAATAACTAATCCGAGCATAAAAGCAAAAAAAGCGACTTAATGATATTGTAACAGACCAAATTAGAGGTGTCTCTGAAATGTGGATATAGACAAGTGGCGACGTTTGAAGTGCTCCCTTTTTGATTTAGTCCTCTTGATTTACTAATCTATAGGGCACATTTCTTGACAAAGCCAATATCTGGGTATAGAATATAGAAGAATAGAATATGATTTCTTTACTGAACTGGGAATAGGTAGCTAGGGTTCCGCCTTGAAATTTTAAGGGACTGTGACCAAGCGCTACGGCTCTTGCACAGCAAGAGGCACCTACTGGAATAAAATGCCCGAGGGGGAAGGTTCAGCGTGTTTCTTATGCGCTGAATTCTTTTCTCCTCGGGTTTTTATATTTTAAATAGAGGAGAGGATTTTGTGCAACAAATTAAAGAAATTTGTCCAGGTATAGCTGTTGTAATTTTTAATGATAAAAAGGAGGTTCTATTACAAAAGAGAGCAGATGTTGGTTTATGGGGGATACCTTCAGGGCATGTTGAACCAGGTGAAACAGTAACTAATGCTGCAATAAGAGAAGTGATTGAAGAAACAGGATTGCATATTGAAATACTGCGTTTCATTGGAGTATATTCCGATCCAAGCTCTCAGGTTTTTGAGTATCCTGATGGGAGAGTAACTCATTTTGTAACTTGTTGTTTTCAAGCTAAAGTAATAGGAGGGAAGATATCTTGTGATTCACCAGAGACTTTAGAGCTAAAATATTTCCCTACAAATATGTTACCATCAAATATAATCAAAATACATCCTAGTTGGCTGAATGATGCATTATCTGATGAAGGACCGTATGTTAGATAAGAACAAAACTCTAATAGCAGGAACAAATTGTCTTAATACTAAAGTAATATTGACATGTGGAAATGTAGTCAATATAATGTATAACAAGTAATTATCTGACGGAATATTTAAAACATAAGGATACACTTTAGGAGGCGGACAAGAATATGGAAACAATAAAGATGAAGTATGGAGAAGGAAAAGTAGATGTGACAGTGACTAAAAAGAGCTTGTTAGGAATTATAGAAAGTAACAGTAAAGAGATAGATAAAACAGAAGAAGAAATTATACTAGAGGCTTTGGAAAATCCAATAGCTAGTGCTAGATTAAAAGAATTAGTTCATCCAGGTGAGAAAGTCTGTATTGTAATCTCAGATGTAACAAGATTATGGCAAAGAATGAATGTATATCTATCATATATTGTAGATGAATTAAATAGTGGGGGTATCAAGGATGAAGATATTTTATTTATCTCATCTACAGGGTATCATAGAAGTCAAACAAAAGAAGAACATAGAATGCTGTTGGGAGAAAAATTAGCGGATCGTTTTGAAGTAATAGACCATGATTGTTTTGATAAAGATAATCTAGTTTATTTGGGAACAACTAGATTTGGTACACCTGTTTCTATAAACAAAAAAGCAATGGAATGTGATCATATTGTTTTAACAGGAGGCATTGTATTCCATCTATTAGCTGGATGGGGAGGCGGGAAAAAGTCAATTCTCCCAGGTATTTCTGGTTACGAAACGATTATGACTAACCATGCATTATCACTAAGTCCTAATGCAGGAGAAGGAAGCAACCCTCTTGTAAGAAGTGGGAATGTTGAAAACAATCCACTTCATGAGGATATGCTGGAAGCAGCAAGTTTTGTTAGACCCACCTTTATGTTTAATACAATTATGAGCGCTAATGGAAAGATAGCGCATGCTGTAGCAGGGAACTATATTAAAGCACATGAAGCTGGCTGCAAGATTGTAGATGAAGTAGACGGTGTTCCAATAAAAGAAAAGGCAGACTTGGTTATAGCAACTGCAGGAGGATACCCTAAAGATATTAATTTATATCAAACTTCAAAAACACTTATTAATGCAAAAGAAGCAGTAATAAAAGGTGGAACAATTATCATTTTAAGCCAGTGCAAAGAAGGTTTTGGAAATGATCCTATTAAGGAAATATTGCAAAATTTTGATACAGTAGAAGAAAGGGAAGCTGAACTTAGAAAAGATTATTCAATTGCAAAATATATTGGCTATTTTATTAGTGAAGTTGCAAGAGATTTTACTCTTATTCTTGTAGGGGACATGGATCCTGAATTAGTAAAAAGAGCAGATATCAAGGTTGTAAAAACTATAGAAGAAGCATTAGAAATGACTTATGAAGAAAAAGGCAAGAATCTTACTACTTATTTGATGCCTCAAGGAGCAAATACTTTACCAAAGTTAGTAAAATAATAATGTTAAGTTTTGAAGCATTTCATCCTCGTTATAGAGGTGAAATGCTTTTTATATTTTGATATAAGTGGACAGTATATGAGATAATTAACCACTTTCTACCTGATTTATAAAGCAAACAACGATTGACTTTATCGGTTGAAAAAAAATATAATCAATATAGACAACAGCTTAAAAGGATGGGAGTTTAGTATGAATCGTATATTAAAAAAGAGCAATATTATTTATTTTTTGAGTAACAAATGTTCTCAAACTATAGGTGGAGTACAGACAATAATGAGATTAATAGAAGAAGCAATGCCAACACAGAAATTTGTTGAGAATATTTTGGTATATAATAAGAATGAGATTCAATTAGATAAGTTACCCAATGTTGAGATCAGAACATTTGAAGAAAATATTAATAGGCAAATTCAGTATTATAAGGATGTTCTTTTAGAAAAAAATGAAGAATTATCAGAAAAGGCAATTATTCCAGGATCTAAAATAATTGTATTCGGTGTACAAAAACTACTTATGCTAAATAAGAAACACCTAAAAGAAAATGAAATTATTATATTTCAATCTGCAAAACCAGATGTGACTCTTGCATCAATAGATAATAAAAAAGTACCTATTATTTTAAGAGATAGGTTAAAATATATTGATAAATTTTTATTCTATACTGAAGATGATAAAATAGAGATTGAAAAAATTATAGAAAACTCGGAGATTCAGTGTATATACAAATCATATATTGTTCCCAATCCATCAAAAACACCTAGGAAGCAAATATGCAAATATACAAATAATGTAATGTATCTAGGCAGATTTGACTTTATACAGAAGAATATTAAAGAATATAGTGCAGTAGCTAATAGAATATATCCTAAGTTTGAATTAAACGCATATGGATATGGAATTAGTGAGTTTCTTTTAACATATTCAAAAGTAAATGTTAAAGGAATCATTGGAGATATTACTGAAGTAGCTAAAGATAATAGTATATTATTACTTCTATCCAATTCAGAAGGCTTTGGAAATGTGCTTGTTGAAGCTTTCTCAGTAGGCATGCCAGTGATTGTATATGATTCGTATCCTGCTGCTAGGTCAATTGTAGAGCCTAGTGTAGGACAGCTAATACCTTATGGAGATACTGAAGGAGTAGAAAAAGCTATAAAAGAAATATTAAAAGATGAAAATACTTTTATGAAATATTCTAATGCTGCATTTGAAGCATCAAAAAAATATGTTAAACAAGATATTGTTAAGAGATATATTCATGTAATAGAAGACGAGATATAAAATAGATATTTAGATATTTGCGAGAATTTTGAAATCTTTTTCATTAGAATTTAAAATAGGGTGAGGTGAGCCGTACCATAAATAACGGTGGTTTTTACGATATTGTATTCCCATATACATGACAATCTTAAACTTCATTGTTGTGGATTTTTACACTTCCCTTTAAATTACCAATTCATTTTACACATAAAAAAGGGTATAAATTCTAACACTTGTGAAGAAACTCACCTGTTTATACAGAAAGGATTTCAATTTATGCCTATTATAAGTATTTACAATAACTAAGGTATTTCAAGCTATATAAATGAAATACTTTAGACTTTAGTAGAGTCATTGGCCAAGCCTTACAATCCATTCAAGGATCCTTTCGTCCGATTTATTGTCCTTTCTATGCGTATAACACTACATATAGAATAAACCGTGGTACAATGAATCCATAAAACACGAAAGGAGTTTACTTATGAAAAAAAATATATATTATATCTATTTATTACTTGGATTCACTACGATGGTACTAAGCAATGGTAAATATCTCTATGGTATTTCTGCCTTTATATTCCCAATATTTTTGCTTTTAGCAATTGAGAACATGAAGCCATTAAAAGCAGTATTATTGATGGTTTTGACTACGAGCATTGCAAATAGCATTAGTTTCTATAATATGCTTCCTGATATAGGTATGCCTTTGCTAAATTGGATTCCAGCTATGGCAGGTGGTACATTAGCATTACCATTTATCGTACAGTATTTTACATTTAAGAAATCAAAATCATTCTCAACAACATTGATATTGCCTGGACTTTATACTTTAATAGACTATGCAAATGCTACTTTTAATCCATTTGGTAGTTTTGGTGTACTGGGATATTCACAACATAATTTCTTGGTTGTTGCACAACTTGCATCAATAGTTGGGGCAGTAGGATTAACATTTATCATTATATGGTTTGGTTCAGTCTTTTATTGGATGATTAAAAATCGTAAATATAAGTCACGAAACCGATATTCATTAGGATTTATAATAGTTACAGTAATGGTTCTTATCTTCGGTGGTATGCGATTATATAGCGTAGATATGAGTAACTCATATTCTGTTTCAGGTCTTCACACATTAGATCGTACTGTTCAAGAAACGGCAGATTTATTCTCAAATTTTGAGAATGATCCAGAGGAATTTAAAGTAAAATCTAAAGAAAATATAGAAAAAGTATTGGAATTAACAAGACAGGAGGCTTCAAATGGTGCCCAAGTAGTGTCACATGGTGAGGCAACACTTGTAGTGTCATATGAACAAAAAGATTCAACTCTTAAACGAATATCGAAACTAGCAGATGAAGAGGATATAGTTATAGTTACGACACTATATGTGTTGAATAATCCCCCAAATAAGCATGAGAATGTACTTTATACTGTTGATAATAATGGTACAATAATGACAGAACATTATAAGTATGGTGGCAATGTCTTTGAAGGATCAGTGGAAGGCGATAGGATTTTACAAGCTGCTGATACAAAATACGGTACTCTTTCAGGTATAATTTGTTGGGACAAAGATTTTCCTCAAACTGTTAACCAAGTTGGAGATCTTAATGTAGATTCGTTATTTATTCCATCAGCAGACTGGAAGGAGATTTCTCCATATCACACTATCATAGGTACTTTTAGAGGAATTGAGAATGGTTCTAATGTTATTACACAAACAGTTAATGGTATGTCGAGCATTGTTGACTATACAGGGCGGGTAATAAATGAAATGGATCACTTTACAAATACTATTTGGATTAACAGAGGGCAACTACCGGTCAAAGGAGTCCGTACCATATATACTTATATTTGTGATTATGTAATTTGGATAGTGATACTTATATTATTATATTCATTTACTCAATTGTTCAGCAATAAAAAGATAATTTAAAGGAGACGTTATGAAACTTGGTTTAATATGTCAAGAATCAACAAGAGAGGAAATTATCAATAAATGCAAGCATATGGGGATAACTTTTTATAATAATCCTGATATCTATTTAGTTGAACAAGGATATGAGAATAATCATCTCCCATGTTTTGTATTTCGTAGAGACGAACTTGATAAGTTGATACGAGTTATGGAGACGCTAACTCCCAAAGCTCAAACTAACAGGATCATCGGATTAGAAGACGAAACATATCATGTGATAGATGTTTATGACATATTGCATTTTGAGGCACGGTCTTCATATGTTATTTGCAGAACTAAAAAGGGAGAGTACAAGATTAAAGAAAGATTATATGAAGTTGAAGCAAGATTACCAGATGATCAGTTTATTCGAACAAGTCGGTCATTTATTGTTAATATCCATAAAGTAAGTACTATAGCACCTTGGTTTAACAGACGATTGCTTCTAACTTTCGATGATACTGAAGCAACAGTGGAAGTATCGAAAAACTATGTTACTGCATTTAAAACATTTCTTGGGATGAGGTGAATTATGATTAAGTATAATTTGAAATCACTACTATATGCAATATTTACAGGTGTGATAATTGCTTTCTTTATTGATTGGATATCTGGAAATACGTTTTTTGAAGAGCCTTTATCCTATGTTTTTTCAATATGTATAGCTGTTATCACATCAGTATTAATTGAGTTGGTTTATATAAAAGTGTTAATAAGAAAGTATATACCTATGTATATAAAGTATATCTCAGTATATTTTATAACGCTATTGGTTTATGTAATTGGAAACCTCTGGTTCAGGGGCTTCAGAATATTTGCTATGCCAGAGCTATATCTATTTGGTATATTAATACTTGTTATTATTACTCCAATGATTTATTGGTTATATAAGAGAATGGCTCAATATGATAAATTTTTAGAACTTAAAAAAGAGAAAAACTAATTTGAAGGGGTTGTCAGAAATAGAAGTTTTCCATTTGGAGAAATTTAAATTTATGCATTAGCTATGATAGAGTTTATTTAGATTTTTCATAGATTATGACAAAGTAAAGTTAAAGAAATATAAGAAAAGGGGTGTCATTTCAATGATTTCAAAGAACATTAGGAGACATCCCCTTCTATGGGTTAAAGTAATAGAAGATTATTTATCGATATTTTCTTCCGAAAATATCTTCTTATGATGATAGAATTTATTGAAAGTATTAGATGAATCATAAATATAGTCGCATATCTTATCAGGTGTCATATCAGAAAAACTTAGCTCTACACATTATTATTGAGAAAGGCAGCAAAATCATGTATCCTAAACTTGCTAAAGTAAAATATGCACATGGTATACAAAGGTGTATATAAAACTTATAACTATAGTACTTATAATGTACGTATTATAAATAAACCTAAAGAAATTGAGAATATATATAAGCACAGTTAACAACAATTACACATTAATCCGCCGAGTGTTTAGTTACGGTGAACTATACCATAAGTAACGGCGGTTTTTTAAAAGTATTTTAAGAAACTGCACGTAAAGGAGTCATCTGTATGTAGTAACTTCTTTACGTGCATATAATCCATAATTGTACTATTATAGAATTGACCATAATTTATTCGAATTGCAACAAATAAGAATATTATGACAATGAAAAAGATATTTAAAAACAAGACAGTTCTATTAAATAAGAGCGTTGTCTTGTTTTTTTAAATAAGTTTACAAATTTGTGACATTTGTTTATTTTTCTGAGAAAAACTACATTTATAATAAACATAGAAAAGATATTTGACTTATGCTAAGATAATTCAAAAAATATGGGAGGAGAAGGTATGAAAGGAAAAGTTTTAAGCGCAGTAATTGTAAGTGGAATAATTTTGACGACAGGTGTAGTAAATGGATGGGGGGGAGAAGATCAATTTAGAATATTAGAAAATACTAATGCTATAGAAAGTTTACAAGAATTAAAGATAGAAAAGATAAAGGGATATGATGTTATAGGCAATTTTCAAGATGATGGGTTTATTATAGTAAAAGAGCAATCCACTAACATTGCTAAGGGGACTGTGAAGGAAATTTTACTAAAGGATATTAAAAATCATAAGGAAGAATCCATAGATGTATCTAGCTTGAACCTAAAACGTATAAACAACATAAAAGAATCCAATAATTGGTTATATTTTACTGCCTATACTGCTTCAAAATCTCAAGAAAAAACTACTAAAGCGACCTATGAAGTTAATTTAAAAAATAAAAAGATAAGGGATGTTTCTAGTTATATTAAGGAAAATGAGATTATTTACCAATATGATAATGAAAAGGGATTCATTTTAGTCAACAAAAAGGAAGGAAGAATAAGAAGCCTAGATAGAAACCTTAAAGAAATCCAAAATTTTCAGTTGCCTATCAAAGAAGGTCAAAATGATATTTTCTATATAAATGATATAAGATCTATTAAGGAAGAGGAGGGACACATAACAAAAGTATACTTTTTAAGAGAAAAAATGAAAGAAGAAGGCTATCTGGGATTAGATGAAATACTATCTCGACAAGGATATGTTTATGATGTAGACTTAGGTGTTGAAAGGATGTTGCCCTTTAAAGAAACAATCCTTAGTTTAGAGGAACGAGTGGGGCAAATCTTTATTGAAGATAAAAGGGATAGCAATAATTATCTTACCCAAAAGGATGAAATGGGAAAAACTTTAAATGAAGTATTTTTATGCAGCAAAGAAAAGGGATATTTAAGAAGAGATGTTAATATGTCTCCAAATGGGGAATATGCAGTAATGAATTTTATAAGAACCTTTGAAAAGAATACCAATGAAAAAGGTGTCAATCAAATTCAAGAATTGTATTTGATTGACATAAAAAATCGTAAGAAAACTAAATTAATAGCTGTAGAAGAAGGAGAAGGCGGAATTTTTGATACGATTTGGAGTGAAAATGGCAGAAGCTTGGCAATCAATTTATCCAATATGGCTAGAGAATCGGAATATTGCATTGTCAACATAGAAGATGTACTATAGGAGTAAGGGGCATTTTCTTTCATAAGTTTGAGGAGGGTAAGGCATGGCAAAGAAAATTTTAGTAGTGGATGATGAAAAGAGTATAGTACAAGCCCTTTGCTATGCCTTTAAAAAAGAGGGATATGATGTACAACAAGCCTTTGATGGGAGAGAAGCTCTAAAGGTGTATGAAACGTTTAAGCCAGATATGATTATACTAGATGTCATGATGCCTAGACTAAATGGCTATGATTTTTGCAAAAAAATGATGGGAGAAAAAGTGCGGATTTTAATGGTTACAGCTAAAAGCGATATAATAGATAAGGTTTTAGGTCTAGAATTAGGAGCAGATGATTATATAACGAAACCCTTTGATATAAGGGAATTATTGGCTAGAGTTAAATCTGGTATGCGCAGAATAGATAAAGATATGGAAGAGATGAAAACCAATACTTCTATTAAAAGAGGTGAATTGGAGCTTATTTATGAAAATCGTCAAGCCATATTAAACAATAAAGACATAGAGCTGACATCAAAGGAGTTTTTGCTTTTATATAAGCTTCTAGCCAATCCTAACAGAGTATATTCAAGGGATGAACTATTAGATGAAGTATGGGGCATAGAGTATATTGGAGGCACCCGCACGGTAGATACTCATATTCAAAGAATAAGAAAAAAACTAGGAAAACAATATGAAAAACTTATTTATACAGTACATGGAGTGGGTTATAAGGGTAGGACTGATATTTGATGAAGACTGGAATAAAGCTTAATATCATGGGATTTATTTTATTCTTGCTACTCTTTACGATGTTCTTTTTAGCATTCTTTGTGATTAAAGGAGAAACAGAATACGAAGCTTCCAGAATAGAGAATTTTTTAGCATATGAAAAAAACAATATAGAGAAAGAATTTTATTTAGAGTGCATAAGCACATATGGTGAAAAGAAAGTAACTATGGATTCTTTTGGAGATTATATCTATCACAAATATTATTTTAAAAATCCTAAAGCAGTCGTATATGATCTTAAAGGTAATCCCTTATTGGATATAGACTATACAGAAGAGCAGGTTGTAAAGAGGAATAGCAAAAAGATTATCAACACGATTAAAGAAGACAAGATCCTATATACCATAAAGAAAGATAAAATATATTATTTTTTTCCATTGAGGAAAGAGGGAGAAGTAAAAGGTTTTGTTGAGTTTATATATAGAAACACAGCTTTGGGAGCTTTAAGGAGAAATACTCAGGGATTGTTTATAGGATTTGGCTTGATATTCCTTGTTTTAGGGATTGGTATAGCCTATTTATATTTCTCAAAACTGGTAAAGGATATCTCAGACTTAAATAGATGGATTAAGGGAATAGCAGCTGGAAAGAAAGAAACATTAATTTCTCTTAAGAGACAAGATGAGATAGGGGAGCTAAGTGAAGGGATCATTGAAATGAGTAGGGCTATTCAGAGTAGTATGGATGCACTTAATAAAGAAAAATCAAACTTGAAGTTAGCAGTAGAAAAATTAGAGCAAATGACAAAGGAGCAAAGAGAGTTTTTGGGTACTGTAACCCATGAATTCAAGACACCATTGACTTCTATAAGGGCTTATGGGGACTTACTCACCTTATATGAAGATATGGATTTATCAAAGGAAGCAGGAGAGAATATTATACAGCAGTCAGATAGACTCATAGAAATGGTAGATAAAATCTTGAATTTATCTTATAAAGAAAAATATGACTTTGAGATGGAGTTTAAGATTTTGGATATCAAACTTATTATAGAAGAAATATGTTTCATGATGGAACCTAAAGCTAGGAAATATAACATATCTATCAATAAACAGCTTTCTCCAATGCAAATAAAGGGTGATGAAAATATGATGAGACATATTTTTATCAATCTAATAGATAATGGGATCAAATATAATGATGCACTAGGGAAAATTTTTATAAAAAACTGGGAAGATGAAAATGCTGCTTTCATTGAAATAAGGGATACTGGGATTGGCATTTCAAGGGAACATCAAGAAAAGATATTTGAACCTTTTTATAGAGTGGATAGAGAGAATATTACGGGTAGGGGTGGGACCGGGCTAGGCTTAGCTTTAGTTAGTAAATTTGTTAAAAGACAGAGCGGGAGTATTCGCGTGCATTCTTCAGAGAAAGAGGGAAGTATTTTTACAATCAAATTCAAAAATAATAGAAAATAGTTATAATTATGTTACAAGATTCCCTTAAGTTATGTTTATATAAATACGAGATGACTAGTTTTTAATATGGGTTTTAAATCAGAAATCATTTAGAAAAATTAACTGTTTTGATGAAATAAACTTTTTATATTAGAAAAGCAGTTTTAGTTATAGTGATATAGTGAACTGAAACGTAGATAACGGTGGTTTACTCAAGGATTTACTATTTATAGCATAAAGAAGTACCTCTTATCCGACAATTGTTAATAAGAGGTACTTCTTTATGTTATAATAAACTGCATTTTTTATTGACTTTCACTTTAGTATAAGAAAAGATAAAAATTTATTTGAAAAATGAGAGAAAATAGATTTGTTTTCGTTTTATATAGTATAAAGGCCTTTATTGAATATCTAGGAGGAAAAGAATAAATGCGTTGTGATGAACGAAATTATATTAAGCGGTTAAAAAAGAAAAAAGAAGATAGCCTAGAATTTATAGTAGATAAATACTTAGGATTGGTAAAAGGAACAGTTTATAAAGTGTTAGGTCCAATAGAGATAGAAGGGGCTTCAGAAGAATGCATTAATGATGTATTCCTTGCTATATGGAACCATGGAGATCAATTTGAAGGGGATGAAGAGGAGTTTAAGAAATGGGTATACAAAATAGCTAAGTATCAAGCTATTGATTACTATAGAAAGTTAGTTAAGCGAGAAGAAGTTTCTTTAGAGGATAATTCTCTAATACATGCTAAATCCACAGAAGACCAAGTTGTATTGAATGAAGATAAGAAAGAGTTAATGAATCTTATAAATACATTACAGCCAATTGATCGAAAGATATTTATCATGAAATATTTTTTAGGAAATAAATCAGACGAAATTGCCAGTCAATTAGGATTGACCAGAACTGCCGTAGATAATAGGGTTTTTAGAGGAAAGAAAAAATTAAATCAACAGGCAACAATGAGTAGATGGAGGGAGATATAGATGAAAAATATTTATCAATTACTGCAAGAAATTGAGGCGGATGAGATGGAAATGAGAGAAATAGAAAAAGAGGTAGAAGTAACAGAGTTAGAAAGAGCAATTGTAAAAAAACGATTGAAACAATCAATAAGAAAGAAAAAAGGCTGGAATAGTAAAGGTATAATTGCAGTAGCTCTTGCTGGTTTAGTAATAGGTAGTACTGCATATGTAGGCATTACCAATCCAACATATGCAGCAGGGATTCCAATTATAGGAGATATATTTCGGTTCTTAGATAACGGTCGTACTGATGTTTATGATTTATATAAAGAAAACTCTAATGAGATCAACATCACTAAAGAAAGTAATGGTATCCGGATAACAATTAAGGATGCAATTTTTGACGGTAAAACTATTACTTATACTTATGAGATTAATACAGATAAGGATTTAGGAGCTCGCCCAATGGTAGGTATGGGACCTTCTTTTGATATAGTGAATTATACAGGAGGACTTACAGGCAGCGAACGAGTAGAAAAAGTAGCAGGCGGAACCTATATCGGGCAAGCAAACTACAGTGTTTCAGGAGAACTAGATCAAGTAAAATGTAAGTTGAAGATTGAAGACATCTTGGTAACTGACCTGAATAGGGAGGAAAAAATTAGAGGAAATTGGGTTTTTACATTTCAATTACAGGCTGTGGAGCGTAATAGCAAAGCAATCAA
Organism: Brassicibacter mesophilus; assembly: GCF_050433385.1. Taxonomy (NCBI): domain Bacteria; kingdom Bacillati; phylum Bacillota; class Tissierellia; order Tissierellales; family Thermohalobacteraceae; genus Brassicibacter; species Brassicibacter mesophilus. Next base: position 112,242 of record NZ_JBNPXI010000008.1, on the reverse strand, counting down.
TCAGGAAACAGAAAAAGATGGATTTACTGTAACCATTGATAATATAATCGAAACACCAATGTCCTTTATTATTGAGTATACTCAACAAGTTCCTGAAGCATATCGAAATGATTGGGACGGTGTATTTACCGAACTAGTAGTGAAGGATGATTTGGGTAATGTTTATGAAGGTCAAGGAAATGGGGGAGAAGGACATGTCCCTACAGGAATTATGAATTGGAGTATGACTTTTGGAAAGCTAGACGAAAAAGCATCAAAACTAATTGTTACACCTAAAGTATTTCTTTCTACCATGGCAGGTGGAGTTTCTTTTGATGAGAACGGAAACGAGACAAAATTAGAACCGATAAAAACAAAGGAAGATAGAGAGTTTTTCTTGAATGATATCGTCATTGAATTGGATTAAAGCAAGAGTCCTGTACAAGGTGAGAAGTAAACTAGCCATTAGAATATATAATGTAACACATGAATTATCTGAAAGGGCAATTCAGAATGTAGTCGAGAGTTGAGTTCAATTAAGAGCTCAGCTCTTTGTTTTTTATCTAAGAGTAAGAGATAGTAATTATTTTTGTATTTATTAATATCCCTTCATTGTTTAAGTTGTTCTAGGTTTTTCCACTCCTAAAAAATCACTTATTACTCGGCTAGTTTATTAACTCCTGTAATTTTTAAAAATATTACATAAAATTAAAAAAAGGTACCTTGCATAAAAAGATACCGTGTAGTAAACTATAACTATAAAAAATTATAAAAAAGGAATGTGGTTTAATGAATATTCAATTCAAAAAAGGAGTTCTGGAGCTTTGTGTATTAACACTTCTAGATAAACAAGACTGTTATGGGTATGAGCTTGTCAATGAAATCTCAAAAAACATATTGATCTCAGAAGGTACAATTTATCCGTTACTGAGAAGGTTAAAGGATGAAGGATATGTAACTACATATCTCCAGGAGTCTCAGGAAGGACCTACAAGAAAGTATTATCAGCTCACAGATTTAGGCAAAGAAACAACGGAAAAGCTAAAAAATGAATGGTTTTCATTTGTAGAAGGTGTAAATAAATTTATAAAGGAGTGTGAAGAAAGTGAATAGAGATAAATTTTTAGAAATTCTATCTAAAGAATTAAGTGATATTCATGAGGACGATAAAATGGATATATTATTTGATTATAATGAGCATTTTTCTATCGGTATTCAAGCTGGAAGAACTGAAGAAGAAATTGCAGAATCTTTAGGCGAACCCAGGACAATTGCTAAACAAATAGAAGCGGACTATAAGATTAACAAGGCAGAAAATACAGCTTCAACTGGTAATGTATTTAGAGCAGTTTTTGCAGTAATTAGCTTAGGACTTTTCAATTTGATATTTGTTTTAGGACCTTTTTTAGGAATCGTTGGAGTATTGCTTGGATTATTTGTAAGTGCTATTGCTTTAGTCTTTTCAGGCATAGCGTTATTTATCGCAACTCTTATATCACCGATTTTGCCGGAGTTTGTATCAATCCCTCCAAATCCTATAATAAGCATAATTCTTTCTATAGGAATTATAGCTTTAGGAATGCTATTTACTATAGGAGTAACTTATCTGACTAAGTGGTTTTACAAGATTACAGTCAAATATTTAAGGATGAATATGAATATAGTTAGTGATAGGAGGGTTAAAGTTGAAAGGTAATATTAATATGAGAAACTTAGTATTAATACTAGTTGTAGTTGTGATAGTTTCTTTTACAATATCAGGGACATATTTCTATTTGACTATGGCAACTGCAGGAGATTTCGTAAATTTTGAAGTCGGTGTAGAAAGAATCATAGATGAAGAAAAAACATTTGATGTTGAAAGTACTGAAGAAATCTATATTGATAGTACTAGCACAGATGTTAGTATAATTCCTGTTGATGATAACAAAATAAAAGTGCGCCTTTATGGGAAATTTAAGGCAAATAAGAATAATAAAGGAGCAACTTTAACTGCAAACATTAGCAATAATAAATTAAATATTCAAGTGAAGCATAAAGATAATTTTATTGTTGGATTTTACTCTGGGATTGAAAAATTAGATGTTTATATACCTAAAAATTATACAAATGATATTACTATAAAGAGTTCATCTGCTGATGTGGATGTAAGTAACATGAGTATTAACAGCCTTGATTTTAAAACTGATTCAGGTAATTTATTAATGGAATCCTTCAGTTCAAAAAAAACTGTAATAAAAACATCATCTGGTGATGTAGAGGCAAATGGATTTAATGGTGATTTAAATGTAGACTCAAGCTCTGGAGATGTAGAAATAGAGTATGAAGAGTTTAACAACAATATAGATATTACATCTTCATCTGGAGATGTTACCTTAAAGCTTCCCGTTGCTTCACAGTTTCATTTGAAAGCTAAAACATCATCGGGAGATATCATGAATAAATTTCCAATATCTGTAGTAGGCGAAATCGAAGATGATTTTTTAGAAGGATATGTTGGTAACAGTGACAGTAAAATCATAGTTCATACAGATTCGGGGAATATTATAATAAATAATTGATGAAAGGTTGAAAAGATCTTTAAATTGAAATACATTCCATACAAAGAGCATTACGAAATAAAATATGCAATAATAAAAAGATGAGTTCTGTGATGTATACAGGAGTCATCTTTTTTAATACCATTTGAGATATATAATTATTATAACAAGCTATGACATAAGAGATCATTTCAAACATTACTAAAGTAAAAGTATATACTTTATGGTAAAATTTAAATAGCTAACACATAAAGTAATTTCAGCTGACAAAGGGGGATGGACATGAACATTTTAGTAATAGATGATGAGAAGTTGCTAGTAAAAGGATTAAAAAAGAGCTTAGTTCAGGAAGGCTTTAATGTATTCACTGCATATGATGGAAACGAAGCTTTAAATATTGTCAACACAGAAAAGGTTGACTTCATAATACTTGATTTAATGCTTCCTGGAATAGATGGTATGTCTTTATGTAAAATGATTAGAGTAAAAATGGATATACCAATCATCATGCTTACAGCAAAGGATGATTATATAGATAAAATACTAGGACTTGAGCTGGGGGCAGATGACTACATGACCAAGCCTTTTCATACTAGAGAGTTAATAGCAAGGATTAAAGCAGTATATAGAAGACTAAGTAAGAGAAATATAGAAGAAAACATCATAGAAATTGACGATTTAAAGCTAGACATTCTAAGCAGAAGTCTATATAAAAAAGAGACGGAGATACCTTTAACATCAAAGGAATATGACATACTTAAGATACTTATCTCGAATCTAGGAAGAGTATATTCAAGAGATTATTTATATGAACTGGTCTGGGGTGAGACAAGCTATGATACTAGAACCGTAGATGTACATATCAGCAAATTGAGAGAAAAGATTGAAGATGAACCCTCCAACCCAAAATATATTAACACAAAATGGGGAGTAGGATATTATTTCAGGAAGGAAAGGTTATAATGTTTAGGAAGCTGAGTATTAATCTAGCTGTCATATATGGTATTATTATAGTTATAACAATCATTACATTAGATTCCATCTTGATTTATACATATGAAAAAAACCAATTTCAAAAGAATGAAGCAAAGTATTTATCTTATGGGAGTATTATATCAAACCTTGCAATTGAAGATATAGACGACATCTTGGATTTGAATAGGACAATAAAGAATTACAGCCAAAACATAGAGGGAAGAGTACTGATACTTAATAAAGAAAAAATGGTCATAGGCGATGTATTTAATAATTATATAGGAACTCGTATATCTAATAATGAAATCCTAAGGACTATAGATAAAAAAGCTAAAACACTTGGATATTACAGTAAGGATAATGAAAATATTATGATGGTTACAGCTCCTATAATAGATAATGACCAGCTAAAAGGATTAGTATTGATATCTACTAGTATAAACCACATATATAAAGACGTAGATGACTTAACTAGACAAACAATAGTTATATCTGGTGCAGCAGGTATACTTGCTATATTATTATCGTTATACTTTGGGAAAAGGATATCAAGACCAGTTGAAAAACTTACTACTGCTTCTAATATGATATTGAATGGTGATTTAAATACTAAAGTAGATATCATAAGAAAAGATGAAATAGGAAGACTTGCTGACACCTTTAATAGCATGAGCGAAGAGCTTTACAAAATAGATACTAATAGGCGCAGATTTATAAGTGATGTATCTCATGAGTTAAAGACGCCCTTAGCATCTATTAAGGCATTGATTGAATCTCTCATTGATGGAAATAATGAAGCAGAAGTATATGATGAATACTTAAAGGACGTCAATACGGAGATAGACAGATTGTCCACCCTTGTAAAATCACTTCTCACAGTTACAAGACTAGAAGAGGTTGAGTTAAATAAGATAGAAATAAATATATATGATGAGGTTAATGATATATATAAGCTGTTTAAATCTATGTTAGGTGATAAAAATATGGAATATAGAAATAATTGCGAAAGAGAATTGATAATCGAGGCTGATAAGGATAGATTCAAAGAAGTTTTAATTAATCTTATAGACAATAGTATTAAGTATGGTAAAGAAAATGGCTACATTGAAATAAAGACACAGGCTATCAAAAATAAAATACTATTAATCATAAAGGATAATGGAGTAGGTATCTCTGAAAAAGATTTACCATTTATATTTGATAATTTTTACAGAGCAGATAAGTCTAGAAATAGAGATACAGGTGGGAATGGCATAGGTCTTTTTATTGTTAATAAGATCATAAAACTTCATAAATGGGACATAAAAGTTTGCAGTACATTTGGAGAAGGCACAGAGTTTATAATCGAGATATAAACAGGTATTATAGTGGCAAAGGACTAAGTTATTAACTAGCTTAGTCCTTATTTTATTCTATTCAATCATTTTTTTAGAAATACTTTACACTTTCTTTACATTTTTTTAGAGTTTCCTTACAAGTTTCTTCTATAATAGGATTAATAGTTAATGATTGTCAATTCAATATAATAATAGAATGGGGGTAAAATACGTGTTTAAGAGAATACTGTCATTACTTCTAATATTAGCGCTTATTATATCTATGGTAGCATGTACAGGCAAGTCAGAAACAACAAATATTAATAAGGAAGATGCTGAACAAGTTGTTAATCCACAATCACAGGGGGAACAAAAAACAATTACTATTGCTGTATCTAAACAGACCTATACAAGTAAGAAGAGCAGATATGAAATTATAGACTATTATAAGCGAATCTTTGAAAAAGAGCTTGGAATAAAGGTAGAGTTTGACTTTGTTGAATCTCAAAATTACAAGGAATTTTACAAGGGATTAGCTTCAAAGCTATATACAGACAAAGCACCTGAACTAATACTTGTTGAATACGAGCCTTATTATAATCTAATAGAGCAGGGTGTTGCTATGGATGTCACAGATAAAATACCAAATCTTAAAAAGATTTATAACGGTATAATAGGTGAGAAGGTTTATAAAGTACCTATAGGCATGATTTATATGGTGCATGCACTTAATAAAGATGTATTAGATGGACTAGGAGTTGAGGTACCTTACTATGATTGGACTGCAGAAGACTATTATAAAATAAGAGAAAAATGGTTAGAGCAAGGACCTGTTCATCTAACAGAATTTCAGTTAGAGGATATATATTACTTTGCAGATAAAGATAAGGTAAAGATGTTTGATATTGAAAATAAAAAGGTGACTCTTAATACCCCAGAGATGAAGGATTATTTAAGAAATGTTAGAAAGGAAGTATTTTCTGGCAGATATATTATTGATAAAAACTATACCTACAAGAATTTCTACAATATGCTATATGAATCTGGTTCAGATGAATATAACGATTTTATGGAAATTAGTAGTAGTTATGAGAATACAAATGCTCTAAGACTATGGCCAGCAGTTACTCCGTTATTAGTAAAAGAAATGAATGAAAAATTAAATATTAAAGGAATAAATATTGCCTATCTACCATTTTATTCCAATAGGGACAATGCCTTATCAACATGGGGGTTGATTGTTAATAAGAATGGTAAAAATGTAGAATTAGCACTCCAGTTTGTCAATGGTTTATTAAACGATGACATACAGATGGAATTATACAATAGAGTATATTCTACCTATCCAGTAAATAAAGAGATAGAATGGCAGATAAAAGATATTGAAGGCAAAGTGAATGACAATGGACAGAAGATTATTAATGAAGATGTGCTTAGATTTAAAGACTATGTACTAAAGAATATAGAAGAGGGAGTTTACAAGCCATATGAGAAGGGTGGGTTAGAATATAAGTTAAAAACTGATTTTAGCAGTATGATTAGAAAGGAATTAGATGCCATTATATTTGCTGATGAAGAATACACAGAAGAAGAATTAACAAAAGCATTAAAGGACCTAGAGAATAAATATAATATCTTAATGAATGAATAATTAGATGAGAAGTGAAAAGGAGGGCTAGGATGAACAATATCAAAAGATTAAAAAAAACCAAAGGATTCATTTTTATATTTCCTAGCCTTGTAGGCTTTTCTATACTTTATGTGATTCCATATATATGGGGAATAAAATACTCAGTTAGTAGAAGTGGCTTTGATAAGACCTTTGTAGGGTTGGCTAATTATAAAGAAGTATTAGATAGTAAGGCATTTGTCTTAGCAGCTAAAAATACAGTGAGCTTTATGGGATTTGCTATACCTTTAATTATAATTATTTCTTTAGTTCTATCTATAGCCATATACGAAACAAAAGCTCCAAAGCTTATAAAGCTGCTAATCATTCTGCCTGTTGCAGTTCCTTCTGCATCTGTGGTTGGATTTTATAGAAAGCTTCTCGGAACAGGAGCATTTAACCTGATGGATTCAGAATATGCAATGCTAGGCGTTATACTTATATTCATATGGAAAAACACAGGCTATAATCTTATTATTTACTTAGCTGGGTTGACTCAGATAGAAAAGTCTATAGGGGAGGCAGCTGAGGTGGATGGGGCTAATTATATACAGAGGTTATGGCATGTAATATTACCGCTTTTGACTCCTACCACAGTATTTGTAGGGATCGTGACTATTGTTAACTCATTTAAGGTTTTTAAGGATGTATACATATTACAGGGCAGTTATCCAAATCTTAAAATATATATGCTTCAGCACTATATGAATAATAAATTCGCAGATCTTCAGTACGAGAGTTTAACTTCTGCTGCGTATATATTTTCGCTAATCATATTAATATTTGCGTCTATACTTTACCTATTTGACAGAAGATTTTCAGAAAAAGTAGGTGATAGTCAATGAAAAAAATTATCTTAACAGTTCTAATAATAATATCACTAGCCTATTCTTTCCCTATTGTATTTACATTTTCAAATTCATATATGACTGAAAGGCAAATTAATAGTAATCAAATAAAATTGATACCAGAGGAATTTAATTTACAGCAGTATTTTTCTTTAGTTACCACAAAAGCTCAGTTTTTTAAATTCTTTGCTAATTCAGTAAAAATAACAATACTAATTATTGCGGGACAAATAGTAGTAGGTATATTTGCTGCATTTGCTTTTGCGAAGATGAAATTTCCAGGTAGTAACTGGATTTTTGCTATATATATACTAGCTGTTTTGATGCCATTTCAGGTGACCTTAGTACCAAATTACTTAGTATTTGATAAAGTAGAACAGCTTTTTAGATTTAAAATTTTAGACACTCATTTTGCAATTATTCTACCCGGTATATTCTCATCCTTTGGGGTTTTTCTTCTAAAACAGTTTATAAGAAATATTCCTAATGAGCTAGTGGAAGCAGCTAGAATAGACGGAGCGGGTTATATAAATATTCTTTTTAAGATTATTCTGCCAGTTATTAAGCCAGCTATTTTTACGCTTGTCATTCTAATCTTTATTGATAATTGGAATCTGATTGAGCAAGCACTTATCTTTATAGATACTGAATCTAAAGTACCTCTATCTGTATTTTTAGAGAATATATATTATAACGATCATAGTGTATTTTTTGCAGGAGCAGTGCTTTATATAATACCTGCAGTGTTCATATTTATAAAGGGTGAAAAGTATCTTAATGAAGGGCTAGGGTTAGGAGGGTCAAAATGATGATAGATGAGATGGTGAAGAATAATAAAATAATAAATATAGTCAAGAATGTTATACTGAGTTTTTTTGCTTTAGTTTTTGTTTTGGGATTCTTTTCAAAATCAACTATTAATTTAATGCTGCCAAAAGTGCATACTATATATCCTATGGAAAATACATCAATACAAAAAACTGTAAAGGTAGATGGAATAATTAAGCCAGTAAATACTTATAAGATTAGGTTAGATAGGAATGTAATAGTTCAAGAACATTTCGTTAAAGTAGGAGATAAGGTGGTTATTGGAGCACCGATATTTAGAATCAACAAAAACTATGGTGGTAATGGAAATAGTGAGCGAATAGAGGAGTTGAATCTACAGCTGCAGGAACTACAGATACAGCTAGCGAAGCTAGAGGATTCTGCTACAGATATAGAAGAAAAAAATATAAAAGTTATTAAGAATAAAATAGAAAATGCACAAGAAGAAGTTGAAAATCAAGAAATATTATTTGAAGCAGGTGCTATATCAAAGTCAGAGCTTGAAGAAAGTAAGCTTCAGCTTGAAGAACAGATTATTAGCTTTGAAACCAGTTTATTAAATTTTGAAAAGCAGAAAAAGGATAATAATTATTCAGCTGATAAAATTAAAAGTCAAATTAAAAAGATAGAGCAGAATATAGGTGACTTAAAAGCGCAGGAAGAATTTTATGCTAATATAGATCAAGATGGAGTATGTTATGCTGAAAATGAAGGCGTCATACTAGCAGTCAGTGAGACAGATATAGTACTTAGCAAAGATGCCGTAATTACTGAGATAGGAGTAATAGATGGGATAAAGTCTATAAAATTTGTAGCACAAATAGATGAAAACGATTTAGGCATATTAGAGGAAGTAGGCTTTATAGAAGTTACTAATAGGGATAACTCTAAGAATAGAATTTCTATAACTAAAATAAGTAAGATTCTGAACGGTTCAAAGCTACAGCTTGAAGGGCAGTTTATAGATGAAGTAAATAGAAATATTATAATTGATGAAAAGATACAAGGCATTGCAGCAAAAAAATATGAAAGCAAAGAATTTCATAGTATTCCTAAGGCTGCTATTATTCCAAAGGAGGAGCTAGAGGAAGGTAAGCTAGGAAGCGTTTTTATGATTGAAGAAAAGGAAGGTGTGTTGGGGGACGAAATAATAGCTAAGGAAATAGAAGTGAAAATAAGGGCTGTTGGAGATGACAAAGTAATTATCGAAGGGTTAGAAAACTATAAAAAAACACAACTTATTAATAATTTATCCTATAAGATAAAGGATGGAGTGAGAGTTTGTTTATGGGAATAAAGAGAATAGTGTCTTTACTATTATTAGTAGTGACAGCCTTTGGATGTAGTCTATATTTAGAAAGTAAATATAATCCTAAAGTAATAGAGTATAGATATAATGGCGAGCTTGATTGGCTCACTTTAAAAAAGTTAGATGATGATTTTGGTAACAACAGTTATAATATTAACTTAGAAACAGATTATATGGGACATAGTCTTACCGCAACTACAGGAAAAGATATGTATATGGAGAATATCAAGATGGAGCTGGGCGAATTTCTAATTGAACCCTATGGTAATTATGCTGTTATTGGAGACCAGGTTGCAGATGAATTCTTTTCTACAACTGCTGTTATCGATAAGGCAATAATAATAAGTGGCCATAGCTATAGGATAAAGGGTGTTATAAAAGATAGTCGTTATATTTATATTCCATTCGGTGAAGAAATAAGTGGCATAGACTGGAATAAAAGAGTTATTAAATTTGTAGCAAATAATGATGACGACTCTGATATTTTAGTTAGAAACTTTGATAATTTTCTAAAAAATAGAGATGTACAGGTTATGGATATCATAGTATATAAAAGAAAAATAAAATTATACACCAATCTTTCAATACTGATTTTAACATATTTAGGGTGTTCTTTAGTCATGTTTTTAATACAAAAAAGTCGATTAAGCATAGCAACACTGTGGAGAGAGTACACCTCAAAAAAACGTAGGGTAGAATGGCGTAATTACATCAAAGAAAAAAGAAAAGAAGTTATACGCAATTTAGGATATTTATCAGGTATTTTATTTATACTAATGCTAGTACATAAGCTAATAACAAGATTATACATACCATCTTCTATGATACCTGCTAATCCCTTTTCTATAGCTGTCTACATAGAGATAATTAAGCGATATTATGGCATTTTTATGTTTCATTTAGAGAGTGGATTTAGCAGTATTGGTATAGATGCTGTTAAACTCAACATCATGGTGGTACTGATATATTTATTGACTTCAAAATTGACTAATGAGAAATCCAAAATTTATCGAGGAGAATCAGTACTTTAAAGAGAACTTATACTTCTTACAACACTTCAATATAGTTGACATGTCAACTATATTGAAGTATACTTAAAATAGGTGATAAATTATGGAAAATATATACGAAGAATTAGGGAAATGGATTTCTATTTTATACAGACAATTCCAAGTCTATATTAATAACCAACTAAAGGATTTAAATATAACATCTTCAGAGTATATTTTTTTAATAAAGCTATACGAAAATAAAGAACTAAATCAAGAGGAATTATCGTCTATGTATTATATTGACAAGGCCTTAACTGCAAGAAGTTTAAAAAGCCTTGAGGGGAAAGGATATATAGAAAGATTTAAAGATGAAGATGATAAAAGGTCATATAAGGTTTGTGTTACACAAAAGGCATTATTAATAAAAGAACGGATAGATGAAGCTTTAAAATCCTGGGATAAAATTATATCAATTGATATTAGTAATGATAAAATTAAAGAAGTATCTGAATTATTAAAGGATATGTCTTTAAAAGCATTGGCTAAGCCCAATAATATAGCATGAATTGCAATAACCTAAAGGGGGATTATTAATTGAAAATAAACAAAAAGTATAAGGGTATTATATTTTCTTGTTTAGCTGCAATATTAATATCAGTACCAATTGCATTTTTTATGGTAATAATAAATGTTGGATTTACAAAAGACTTCTTAAAAGCTTTTATTAATTCTTCATTAGTTGGAATAGCTATATCAATACCTTTAGCTAATATAGCAATTCCTTTAGCAGAAAAAATTGTTGCAAAAATAGTAGATGACTAATTTATATTTATTTTAGAAAAAGCTTAAAATTGCACTATAGATGATATATCCTAACGATACAAAAACGAGTCCTTGTGACTCGTTTTTTACTTATAAAATAAGGTTTTATAAAAATTTTTATCATTTAGCCGAAAATTTTTAAGGCAACATGTAATGAAATGCTAAAATTTACGTATTAACATATGAAAATATAAAAATACTTAGCTAAGTAACAAAACCTAGGAAAGAGGTGGGGACTCGAGTATGCAACAGGTTATTTTAACAAATAGTCTAAATAAGGAAGAGACAAAAGACAATTTACATGGCGAAAGAGAAGCTGATTATATCTTTGAAGCTTACTATAAAAGAGTTTACAACTATATTTATTATAGAGTAAACAGCCACTATACGACAGAAGATTTGACAAGTCAAGTTTTTGAAAAAATATTATTAAAAATAAATACATATTCTGAAAAAAAGTCACCATTTGAAGTATGGCTGTTTGCTATAGCTAGAAATGTAGTAAATGATTATTATAGAAGCTTAAAAATTCAAAGGGTATTCTCTATCGATACAATTAAGGAATTGGTATCAAAGGAAAAAACACCAGAAGAAATGATAGTATCAGAAGAGATGAATGATAATCTTTTACAGACGATGGATGTTTTGAATAAAAGAGAAAGAAATATTATAGCACTTAAGTTTGGAGCTAACCTAAGAAACAAAGATATCGCAGAAATATTAGACATTACTGAAAGTAATGTTGGAGTAATATTATATCGCTCATTGAAAAAGCTAAAGCAGCAAATTGAAAGAGAGGGATTGATATGAGTAAAAAGAGCATTGAAGAAAAGTTTTCTATACAAATGGATGCTTATTTAAAAGGTATACAAGATAGCAGTAAAACAGAATCAAGAGAATGCGATGATCTTTTGGAATTAGGTAAGTTTTTAGGAGATAAAGATTTTAGCGCAGGTAGTGACAGAAAAGCAGTAATGGATAGAGTTTTGAAAAATATTGATAGGTATAAAGGAGAGACTGGTATGAAGAAATCAAGTAAATTAAAACGTTCTGTAGTTGCAGCAGCATTAGTATGTGTTATAGGCATTCCTTTCATGCAAACATCATTTGCACAGGATTTAGTTGGAAAAATAGTCAATACTATATCATTAGGTCATATCACAGTTTACGAAGAAAGTAGTACTCCTGAGATAAAAACATCCCCTGTTCCAGAGCAATTTAAAGGAAAAATATTTGATAAGGATGGAAAACCAATAGAAGTATTTTCAAGTGAATATACTGGGAAATATTACACAGCTGGCGGAGAAGAAATTGCTAGATTTAACAATGATGAAATCACAACTGTATCAGAAAGAGAAGAAATGAAAAAAGTACAAACACTAGTAGTTAGAGATTCTAGTGAAATAAATAAATACACTTGCTTTAATGTTATCCTTCCTAGCTATTTACCAGAGGGATATAAATTTGACAAAGCAGAGTTTTTTAAAGATGAAAATGGTGTTGTAAGCAATACAAAATATGTTAGCTTATATTTTACCAATGAAGAAACAGAAAAGTATATTTATATGCAGCAAAGATATGCTGACGAAGAAACAGCATATGCAACGGGAGCGAGTGAAGTTGAACAAATAAAAATTAATGGTGCAGATGCTGTAATATATAATAACAGAAATATTGACTGGGAAAATAATAACACTATTTATGCTCTATCAGGAAGAGGAGAGATTTCAAAAGATGAATTAATAAAGATTGCAGAATCTATTAAATAGCTATTTAGTAAGCATGAAAACTAGTTACATGATAACAATTAAGATATAAATACTAATAAGTAAAAAGACCATCCTTTAAAATGAACTGACCCCCAAAAGTTAGACCTAAAAATCTAACGATTGGGAGGTCAGTTCAAAGGATGGTCTTTTTTGTTTTAATAAACCGCTACTTAAGCAACATTTTCAATAATATGAGACTTTTCCTTAAGAAATTTGTAAGGATTATGATAATATAAATGTAAAAAGTCTATGCTATTATAGTTATAGAGATATCTCAAAAGGAGTTAGGAGTGAATAAGAGTATATGTACAATATTCTTGTGGTAGACGATGAAAAAGAAATAGCGGATGCGATTGAAGTTTATCTAAAAAATCAAAATTACAATGTATTTAAAGCCTATGATGGTCAAGCAGCTTTGCAGATATTTGAAAGAGAAGAAATCCATCTTATTATTATGGATATGATGATGCCTGTGTTAGACGGGACAAAGGCCACTATTAAAATAAGGGAAAATAGTACAGTGCCTATTATTATTCTTTCTGCCAAAAGTGAAGACATGGATAAAATATGGGGTCTCAATATTGGAGCAGATGATTATGTTACTAAGCCATTTAATCCATTGGAGTTATTAGCAAGGGTTAATTCAAATTTAAGGCGATATACTAGCTATTCTAATGGAATCACTACTTCTAATGAAAACACTATTAAAATAGGTGGCATTGAGTTAAGAGATGAAAGTAAAGAAGTACTAGTAGAAGGAGAGGTTGTTAAGGTAACCCCTACAGAGTATAAGATTCTATCATTACTTATGAGACACCCTAATAGAGTTTTTTCTATACAAGAGATATATGAAAGGGTATGGCAGGAGCCAGCCTTTAATCCTGACACAGTTACAGTTCATATTCGGAGGATAAGAGAAAAAATAGAAATTAATCCAAAGGAACCAAAATATTTAAAGGTGGTGTGGGGGATTGGATACAAGTTTGAACAATGAAATAGAGGTATATGAAAGTAGTGGAGATGAAGCCACTAACGGAGATATGAGAACTGAAGAGTATTTAGATAAATCTAAAATTCCTAATGGAAGATGGTCTTATACTGCTGCTGTAATCTTGGGTATATTATTATATGCTATTATTTCTGTAAGCAGTTATATGCCTATTAGAAATTATTCTTTACCTGATGAAAATAATATAAATGAATATATATCTAGCTATGAATTTATTAGGGGCTTATCTGGGTTAACTAGAGCATTAGACCAATCAAGGCTAGGTGAGACCTCCTGGTATAATTCACGATATGCAGATGTAAAGAGTGTTCAGTTTTATATAACAGATGCAGCAGGAAATCGTATAGGCAGCAATATACCAGATGCAACAGAAGCAACTGTTGAACAACTTAGAAAGGACAGTCAATTTTATTTGTATATAACCTTTGACGGAAATGGTAAGCCGTTTTTATCAAGCTCTTTAGGGGATGTATTTAATAGAAGATTTTTAGATTCTATGAATATTAACGATCAAAACCAAAAAGAATATGCAAATATAAAAATTGCCTACTTAGTTCCTCCAAACTTTAGTACTTATGAAGATTTTTTTGCACATGATGTGAGACGATTCTGTGTAATAAATGATTATGGCATGCTAATATTAATTATAGGTGCAGTTAGTATGCTGATATTACTACTTATTACTTTAATGGTTCCTTATTCACTACAAAGAAAAATAAGTGCTAACAGTTTTTATAATAGGATGTATTTAGAATTTAAAGTATTACTGTGGGCAGCCTTTCTTTATGCTTCTATTTGGGGTATAGTCATACTAGATGACTATGGCTACTATGGCAATAATGGCTTTAATTTATCTGATATAATTTATCATGGTAATGCTACATTTTATATCATTGGTATACCTATTACCTTTATATTATTTTTAATGACATATTTAAGTGTCAGCTATTTAAAGTATGCTTATCATGAAGGTTTTAAAGAGGGTGTGCTTAAAAGAAGTATTTTTGGGAAAATATTATTGCTTGTTTTAAAGCGTACCAAAGCATTAGTTCTAGCAGCTATAAAGGTTGATATTAGAGAGGAAGTTTACAAAAAGCTAGTACTCTTATTAGGAATTAACTTTGTACTTCTGTTGATGATTGCGATAACAGGACCATTAGGTATATTACTAGCTATAGCCTATACAGTTTTCTTATTTAAGTATTTACTAAAGACGAGTGAACAGCTAAAAGAGTTACATGAGGCTAGTAGTAATCTAGCTACAGGTAATTTTGAGATAACAGCTGATGAAGAGCATGGAATACTTAGCCCTATTTTTAAAGAATTAAATAAGATTAAAGAAGGCTTTAAGCTAGCCATAGAGAAGGAAGTTAAGAGTCAGCATATGAAAACAGAGCTGATTAGCAATGTTTCTCATGACTTAAGAACTCCACTTACTTCTATTATCACTTATGTAGATCTTCTTAAAGAGGAGGATATTACTGAAGAGGCCAGACAAGAATATATTAATATATTAGATCAAAAATCAAAAAGACTAAAAGTGTTGCTGGAAGACTTATTTGAAGCAAGTAAAGCAAGTAGTGGTAATATTGAATTGCATATAGAGAAAGTAGATGTTATATCTCTTTTGAGACAAACCTTAGGGGAGCTAGAAGAGGTAATCAAAGGTAGTGGTCTTCAAATAAAAGTTAAGGCTCCAGAAGGCGAAATATTTTGTGAGTTAGACGGAAGAAGAACCTATCGAGTATTTGAAAATATTATGAGTAACATTTTCAAATATAGTATGCCAAACTCTAGGGTATATATTGATGTCATAGAAAATCAAACATCAGTTAGTTTAATATTTAAGAATATATCTAATTATGAAATGAACTTCGATGGACAAGAGATTACAGAGAGATTTACAAGAGGTGATAGATCTCGTAGTACAGAAGGCTCTGGACTTGGTCTTGCTATTGCTAAGAGTCTAGTGGAACTTCAAGATGGAAGTATAGACGTTAGTGTAGATGGAGATTTGTTCAAGGTAGCTATAACATTTAAGACAATGAGTTAAATAGAAATAGCCCATCTGATATGGGCTACTTCACCTTTTTTGAGTAATTGTAGAAAACAGACTATATAAAAAGTCTGATTTAAAAATTATTTCAAAAAATGTAAATCTTTAATAAAACTCTGTCGATATTTATAGTGAAATCAAAAAAACAATCTAAGGAGAGATAGAGTTGAGAATTTCTTCATACAATCAAGTTAACAATTATTATCAAACAAGCGATAAAAAAAGTTATCCTAATAGTCAGGACACTAAAATAAACACAAATTTCCAAAGTAAGGAAGAAGCTAATAACGATATATGGAAGAAACTTAGTGAAAGATTTGATGTCAGAAATGCCACATTTGATGACATATGTGAGATAGGTCGAGAACTTTATAAAGCAAAAGAAATTTCACTCTTAGAATTAGGGCACATTACTTTGGATATATCAAAGCTTCCTGGAGTTAAAGAGAATAGTGATATATCACTATTTTACAAAGGGAAAAAAGATTGGATAAAAGCATTTGAAGAAAGAGCTAAAAATCAATTATCTTATGGTAATATGTCAGGATATAATGCTTTCATGAAATCAGCTAGTTATCTTAAAAAAATTAGTAAATAATAGAAGCATCTATTTTAAAATAGATGCTTCTATTATTTACTATTTTATTATGATTGAGTCACTATAAGTATTCCATGGATAGTTCTCAGAAGTAGCTTGATAAGTGAAATTTCCTCCTGTTTGACCACTAGCATCCCAATAATATAAAAAGACATCTACTATTGAATCTCCATTTGTATCTACATAATCTGTGTAAACAAGATTTAGTTTAATTCCATTTAATTTTGCAATACGACTACTTTGTCTACTATACCCAAAGTCAGCAGTTACAATGTAAAAAGGGGTTCCGCCATGATCTTCTAATGTAGTGAATTGATTATAATCTATATATTCATAATCCCCATATTGTTCTGATCCTACGGCATAGACCATAACATCTGTGAATGGAGCTGCTGGAGCTGCAAAGCCTACTGAACCAAATACTAACAAAATTACTCCTATTAAAAATAAGCTTGTAAATTTTTTCACACTCATCTCTCCTTTTTGTATTTTTAATTAATTATAGAATACATTAAATGTAAAAAATGTAGAAATATGATTATTGCAAAAATGTAAATAAATTTTCATTTCTTATATATCAATCTGTACTACTCAAAGCAAGTTGAGACGGTTCTTGCTTGCTTTTTGAAGCATATCCTATTTTAAAGGAAATATATGAGGAGCATAGAATACTATATAAAGTAAAATATTGTTATGGAAGGAATGAAATAAATAATAAATACTATTGAATTAATTGGGTGATGAAAGATAATGAAAGATTTAGTTTATGATAATAAGATGATTAATAATGCTAACTATCCAGGAGATATAAACAGTCTAGTTCAGAATCTAAAGTTCAAATATTTATCTTTATGGTGGGAGACTGAGTGTAGCTGCCCCAAAATTAATAGAAAAATAAGTTTTTTTGACAAACTTAAGAATGAGAGAAAAGTTGAAGTGTTTAGAAAAAAACTTTTTAAACTATTAAATGAAGTGACTGTAGATGAAGAACAGAAGAGCATATGGAGGGATAAAATATTAGAATTAATAAAGGAATTTGAGTCAAATATTTCTGGATATGAAGAAAGTCTTATAGACTTTTTTATAGACAAGGGATATTCAGAAATAACTGAAGCTTTTATTGATGAAGCCAAAAAATTTGATTCTAGTATTGAAGTGTATGATATTTTTCAAGCTATTAGAAATGTATGGATTATGAATAGCATACAAATATTTTATGATATGAGAGCAGAACTAACACCTTCTATTTTTGCATACAGTATGTTATATCCATATAGTGATAATTATTTAGATGATACTAATATCTCTGTTAATGACAAAAGAGTTTTTAACGATAAATTTAGAAAATGGCTGCTAGGTGAACAAACTGAACTATCTAATTTGCACGAGAAGAATGTATATAATCTTGTCCAAAAAATAGAAGGAGAATTTCCAAGGCCAAATTACTCTCAAGTATTTGAAAGTCTTTTGTCAATACACTCAGCACAAGAAAAAAGCTTAGTACAGCAAAGAGGAGCAAGTATACCATATGAGAGGGATATATTAGGCATTAGCTTTGAAAAAGGAGGAACTTCAGTATTAACAGATTCCTATCTTGTAAGAGGAGAACTCACAGAGGAAGAAGCAGATTTTATGTTCGGATACGGTGTGTTTTTGCAACTGATAGATGATTTGCAGGATGTTGAAGAGGATATCCAAAATGGGCATATGACGACATTCTCACAAATGGCAAATAAATGGACTTTAGACAGATTGGTGAATAAATTGCTTTGGTTTATTGAAAATGTATTGGATAAAGCAAATATTTTTTCAATAGGTGATTCTGCAAAGCTAAAAAAAGTCATATATGAAAGTTGTATAATAATGATATTCGAAGCTGTATCTAAGAATAAAAAAATGTTTAGTAGAAAATATATTAGGCAACTTGAAGAGCATTCTATGCTTAGGTTTTCATATTATAGAAAAGTAAAAAGAAAGTTTAAGAAGAGATTTTCTTCAGAGGGTATTATAAAAATTTGCGAGATATTTAAAAATGAAAAAAATTAAGTTGCTAAGTTAAGCAGGCAAGTAAAAGTCATTTTTACTTGCCTACATTTTTTTTACTTAATTCCTTTGTCAATCATACTTTTAATCATTGAGTCAAATCCAGAACTATTATACATAAACATAACAATATCAGCATCAGTACTTTGTATAATCTGTTCATAACTCATTTCTATATTTCCTATATTTCTAGGGTCAACAAGTTGGACTTCATTAAATAAATCAGCTAATAACAAAGTTGTAGGTGCTTGATATGAATCTCTAAAAACAAGAATTTTTTTATCAGTTAGAGAATTTTTATTTCTTATCTTTAACATATTACATTGAGCACCTCTAATATAAGCTCCACCATAGTCCCATTTATCTTTGTTTCTTAAAGTGGCAATAACATCTTCTTCCTTAACTTTCTCATCTTTTTTTCCATTATTTAAGAAATACTCATATTTACCACCTTCCAAATAAATGTAGCTTAGATACTCTCTCTCTTTAACCAACATATCAATATTTCTATTATAGCTTCCAATAAAATTTTTATCACTACAGACCTTAGTTTTATATTTACTAAAATGATCTTCTAGTTTCTCAGAAGATACTCCAAGCTCCATTTTTTGAGCCATCAGCTTAAATCCCTCAAAAGCACCTACACCATTCCAGTGATGGTCAGTTTTAAAATATAATCTCTCACGTTCTTTTTCACTAAACTTACTTAACATATATTCATCAATATCTAAAAATATTATAAAGTTGGAGTTTAAATTTGATTTGAAATTATCTTTATTAATATTAATATTATTCATATTATCTACATATTTAGGGTACAAATGTTTCAGCATATTTGTTTTATGAGGTGTTAGTGTAAAGTATACATCCTTTCCCATACCTTGACTTAGTTGCGATAATGAATTTATAGCATCAGAGTAATTATCTATATTATCAGGTGTTAAAATCTTAGGAAACATGCCTAAAATCCAGTTATCCTCACCTAGGTAGTAATTACCAACCATACTTTTATTTAATTTCATTTCAGACATTCTATTGAAACATATCATTTTTTCTCTGAAAACAAATTGATCTGTATAATATTTTTCAAACTTAGAAGCATAAGTACTATTAACTATGTCCTCAACAGTTGGTTTTTTTGCTAAGTTTCTATTCTCTGTAATACTGAACTTTTTATCTGGACACAATATATTCATTAAAAAGAACCCGAATATAATTACTAAAAATGGAATTACTATATATTTGGCTTTTTTCTTATTCATCTTCAATATCACTTCTTTCTAAAATCTAAAGTATAAAAATGGATTATAACTAGAACTATTTAACAAAACTATAACTATAAGCATGCACGTTATAAGAATCAAACTATGAAATGCATAAACTAAATCATTTTGAAATGCATATTTATTTATTCTAACTGCTAAAGCCTTTATTTTTTCTATTATTGGTGTTGAAAGTACTATGGATGCAATGATTATATACCAATAGTCAATTATATATATTGTAAGCTTGTTATTTAAAAGTGGATTTGAGTCAAAACCCATCATAACTTTTATAAACTTCATAGCTTGATTTATATCGTTTGATCTAAAGAAAACCCATCCAATAATAACAATAAATAATAGATAAATATGTCTAAATACTCTAGGTAATCTATAAATTAGTTTCTCTAATAATGCTTTTTCTAGAACTATAAAAGCTCCATAATACAGTCCCCATATTATAAATGTCCAATTAGCACCATGCCATAAACCAGTTAAAATCCATACTACAAGTAAATTTCTAAATAATTTTATTTTAGATACTCTATTTCCTCCTAATGGGATATATACATAATCTCTGAACCAGCTTCCTAAAGAAATATGCCATCTTCTCCAAAATTCAGACACTGATTGTGATATATAGGGGTACTTAAAATTTTCTAAGAAATCAAAACCAAACATCTTTCCAAGTCCTATAGCCATATCACTGTAACCGCTAAAATCAAAATATATTTGAAGTGTATAGCATATTATTCCAATCCAAGCTTCAATAACTGACAAGTCAGCGACATTTGTCTTAAACACTCCATCTGCTACTAATGCTAGTTGATTTGCTAATATAACCTTTTTAGATAATCCTAATACAAATCTATTAACTCCATCAGCAAATTTTTCTAATGAATGGTTCCTTTTGTTTATCTGCTTGTCCACCGTTTGGTATCTTACTATGGGACCTGCAACAAGTTGTGGGAACAAGCTTATATATAATGCTAAATCAAATATATTTTTTTGAACCTTACCATCTTTCCTGTAAATATCTATTATGTAACTCATTGTTTGAAATGTAAAAAAAGATATTCCAAGAGGTAATTTAATACCTTCTATACCAAATAAAAAGTCTGAATATTTAAATATAATTAATAAACCTAAATTAAAAATAACCGATATACATAGCCATAACTTTCTATTTCCTTTTGAATCAGGCTCGACTTTAAAGCCTATCGAGTAATTAACGATTATTGATAATATCATCAAATATATATATTTTGGCTCTCCCCATGCGTAAAAAAATAAACTTGCCATTAACAGTATATAATTTCTAAATCTATCACTTGATAGATAATAGCAAATTAGAACAATTGGCAAGAATAAAAATAAAAAAACTAAACTACTAAATACCATTTTTCTCTACCCCTTTTAAGTCGAATAAAACTATCTGTTAATGTAAAAAGTCTTTCAGATATCTATATTACAGCAAATATCTTTAATAATCAATCTTCCTTAGTATTTAGTAATGATGAAAATCAATTATTGAAGACACTATCTGGCATAAGAGACCAGGAAATTGATAATCATTAAGTTTCAAGCTTAATTTATGACAATGAAACATCCTCTTCGTTTTGAAACAATGTTCAAAAAATAAATTAAAATGTTGAAACATTATTTCATTAATGTTATTATATAAATATACTGAATATTTACAACGAGGTGATGAAATGAATGACGAATTAAACAAATTAGTTACAGAAGCAAGGAACCAAAATACGCTTAATATTGATGAAGCAGATACAATAGATATAGTTAAAATGATTAATGAAGAAGATAAAAAGGTAGCATTAGCAGTTGAGAAAGAGCTTCCAAATATTGCACAGGCTGTAGATTTAATTTCAGAAAAGCTGAGTAACGGTGGGAGGTTAATATATATAGGTGCTGGGACCAGTGGAAGACTTGGAATTTTAGATGCTTCTGAGTGTCCACCTACTTTTGGAGTTAGTGAGAGTTTGATTCAAGGGCTTATTGCAGGTGGAAGCAGGGCAATAAGAGATGCGGTTGAAGGTGCAGAAGATAGTAAAGAGGAAGCATTTAGACAGTTAAAAGAGATAGATTTTAATTCAAAAGATATACTTGTGGGAATAGCAGCAAGTGGGAGAACACCTTATGTTATAGGGGGACTAGAATATTCCAAGGAAATCGGTGTGAATACTATTGGAGTTACGTGTAATCCTAATTCTGACATTTCAAAATTAGCTGACATTTCCATATCTCCTGTAGTAGGTCCAGAAGTTATAGCAGGTTCAACTAGAATGAAAGCTGGTACTGCACAAAAAATGGTGCTAAATATGCTTACAACATCTGCAATGATTAAATTAGGAAAGGTTTACCAAAACCTAATGGTGGATCTTCAGGCAAAAAATCTAAAGTTAATTGAAAGATGCAAGAAAATAGTCATGCAAGTTACAGAGGCTAATAGAGAAACAGCAACTGAATTTCTTGAAAAAACGAATTATAATGTTAAGACATCTATTTTCATGATAAAAACTGGATTAGGGTTAAAGGAAGCGGAGGAAATTCTTAATAAACATGGTGGGCATTTAAGCAGAGCAATAAAAGCTCATAAGTCTTAATTGTTGAATAAGCAAATAAATACTAAAATGGAGGGGTGTCGGATGAATAATAAGGAATTAGTTTTAAAGATTGTTGAACTAATTGGTGGTGAGGGGAACATTGAACATGCCACAAACTGTATGACTCGCTTGAGGGTTAAATTAAAAGATCCAAGCTTAGTTAAAATGAAAGAGCTTAAAGCTCTAGATGGAGTTATGGGTGTTGTTGAGGATGAAACCTTGCAGATTGTTGTTGGCCCAGGAAAAGCAGCAAAGCTTTGTAATATCCTAAAGGAAAACGTAAACTTATCACCTGATCTTAAGGTTGGTGAAAATTGGGAAACAAACAAGAAGATGATAAAGGGAAAGCAAAAGCAAAATAAATTTAAACAAGGTCTTAGAACTATCGGTGAGATATTTATTCCTTTAATTCCAGCAGTCATAGCTGCAGGTATATTTAACGGATTTGCGGGTCTTATAACAAACCTTCAAAGTACTGGAAGCCTCCCAACAAGTAATTTATGGAATATTACTCAATTGATACTATCCTTACTAGGAGGATCCTTCCTTGGATACTTTACGATTTTTACTGGCATAAATGCTGCGAAACAATTTGGTGCTACAGAAGGTCTTGGTGGTATGATCGGGGCCCTAACTGTAATGGAGCAAATCAATAGTATTTCTCAATCTATAGGGATGTTTAATGCTAATTCTCCATTAGAGTCAATTCTTAGATCTGGTAAAGGTGGAGTCATTGGTGTAATTATTGGTGTGTTTATTTTATCTAAGGTTGAAAAGAGAGTTAGAAAAGCTGTTCCAGAAGTACTAGACCTAATAGTTACTCCAGTTGTTACCTTACTCATAATGGCACTTGGAATGATATTTGTTATCATGCCAGTTTCTGGATTCATATCAGATTGGCTGGTTAAAGCATTAGGTGTATTGGTATCATCAAATATACCTATTGTAAGCATTATATCAGGATATGTTTTGTCAGCTATATTTTTGCCAATGGTGCTGCTAGGATTGCATCATGGATTAATTCCAATCTATGCTGTTCAGTTAGAAGCTATGGGTGGAGTATCATTATTCCCGGTATTAGCAATGGCTGGAGCCGGACAAGTAGGTGCAGCCATAGCAATATATATTAAAGCTAAAAAGGTTAACAATCATAAATTAAAGCAAATTATTTCTGGTGCTTTACCAGCAGGTATTTTGGGAATTGGAGAGCCTTTAATATACGGAGTTACATTACCTCTTGGAAAGCCATTTATTACAGCTGGGCTAGGTGCTGGATTTGGTGGAGCCTTTATTATGCTTCAAAATGTCATGGCAAGTGCATGGGGACCATCTGGAATATCAGCTATTCCATTAATGAAGCCAGATTCTATGCTTAACTACTTTATAGGCTTAGTGATATCATATATAGGTGGCTTTATTATTACCTATGCATTTATAAAGGAAAGAGAAGTTTCTGATTTAAATTAATTCTAAGAATTAGAGGACAGTTGGTCTGTTACAGGGCATGTAGCAATTGCAACTGTCCTCAATATATTATGTATTGGAGTGATTATAATGTTAGGAATATCAGTATACGCAGGAATGGAAAATTCACTTAATGAAAACATTGAGTATATTAACGAAGCTCGTAAAATGGGTTTAAACACTATGTTTACTTCTTTGCATATACCAGAGACTCATAGCAAATTTGAAGAAGAGGCAATTGAGATTTTAACAGAAGCAAATAGGCTTAATATGAGAATAATCGCTGATATTTCAAAAAAATACTACGAAAAATTAGATATTAATAAGTATAATATTTATTCTTTAAGACTTGATTTTGGTTTTTCCAATAAGGATATTGCTGAACTTACAAGAAATAAGGATTTTAATATAACACTTAATGCAAGTACTTTAGATAGGGATGATATTGAAGATATCTTAAAATATGGTGGTAATTTAGAAAAAATTATTGCATGTCATAACTATTATCCTAAAAAAGATACTGGAATATCCGAGGACTTATTCAATCAAAGAAACCAGTTATTCAAAGAATATGGACTTGAAATAATTGCGTTTATAAGCTCAAGAAACATAAAAAGAGGACCTATCTATGAAGGACTACCAACATTAGAAAAGCACAGAAATATAGATCCAGTTATCTCGGCTCAACACCTTTTAAGGCTAGGAGTTGATACCGTCTTAATAGGAGATAGCCGCGCTTCTAAGGATGAACTCATAAAATTATCAAATATTAACAAAGATATCTTAATAATCCCTATTAAGCCATATTTAAATATGAGTAGTGAAGAAAAACAAATAATAGAGCAAGTTCATACTAACAGAAAAGACCCTGGTGAATTCATTATTAGGTCTCAAGAAGCAAGGCATTATAAAAAGGGGACAATCATACCTAATAATACAATTGAAAGATTTAAGTATTGTGTTACAATAGACAATGAAAACTATTTAAGGTATGAAGGAGATTTACAGATAGCTAAGAAAGAATTGTGTAAAGACTCAAGAGTTAATGTTATTGCTGATGCTAGTGAGGCTTCAGTATTAATTGATATTTTGAAGCCAGGAGATAAGTTTAAACTTGAAGTAACGGGGGGCTAACATGAGTATTATATTAAAAATTAATGAAAGAAAGCAGGATTTTACACAATCGGAGGTAAAGCTTTCTGAGTACATTCTAAGCAATACTAATGAAATTTCCACTATTTCTGTTCAAAAACTTGCTAAGCTTTCAAAAATTAGCCCAGCAAGTGTAATAAGATTTTGTAAAAAAATGGGCTATAATGGATTTCAGGACTTGAAGCTAGACTTAGTGAAGGACATGAGCCAAAGAAATAATACAGAAAAAGTGTATGAAGACATCACTACTCATGATACAATAGGTGAAATGATGCAAAAGTTGTCCTATGAGAATACTAAAGTTATTCAAAATACTATAGACCTTATGGATGAAAAGGAAGTAGAAAAAGCTATAAATGCAATTAATAAGGGTAAAATAATATATATATTTGGTGTGGGTGCATCAGGATTAGTAGCAAAAGATTTTCAATATAAGCTTATGAGAATAAAAAAGACTGTTATTTCATATATTGATAGTCACACACAGCTAGCATCTTCAGCAAATATTGAAAATAGCGATGTTGCCATAGGAATATCTTATAGTGGAAAAACTCTTGAAGTTTATAAAGCTATGAAAAAAGCAAAGGATAAAGGTGCTACTACTATATCTATAACTAAATATGGGAAAAACCCATTAAGTGAAATTTCAGATATTAATATAGGTGTGGCTGGTAATGAGCAAAACATAAGGGTTGGAGCTATAGCTTCAAGAATTGCTCAATTAACTGCTATAGATGTTTTATTTGTTGGTATTACCAAAAACGATTTTGAAATTATATCTGATTACATTAAAAATACAAGAGAAAGTGTAGAAGAATTTAAAATAAATAAATAATTTGTAAACAATAGATGTAGTGTTTAAAAAATTGATGGAGGAAGAAAATGCTTAACTTTATGAAGAAAAATAGAACTATTGAAATAAAAGCACCTGTCACAGGAAAAATAATACCAATAGAAGAGGTTGATGACAAAGTTTTTTCTGAAAAAATGCTAGGTGATGGGTTTGCAATAATTCCAGAAGAAGATATTATTAAATCTCCTTGTAACGGCAAAATAGTGCAGATATTCCCAACAAATCATGCTATAGGGCTACTTGCAGATAATGGTCTTGAAATATTGATTCATATAGGTATGGATACAGTGGAACTTAATGGCAAAGGGTTTGAACGGATTATTCAGAGTGGAGATAAAGTTAGGGTAGGAGATGAGCTTATTAAGTTTGATCGCCAATTTATCAAGGAAAAAGGAAAGTCAATTGTTACACCTGTAGTAATTACGAATATGGAAAAAGTAGATTTTATTGAAATCAACACTAATGTTGAAAAAGATGGCACTATCATTAAAGTAAGCGCTAAAAAATAATCCATTCCTGCAACCATTGATTGACAACAAGTAATAGCCATAATATACTATATTTCGTTAGTATAATATTAAAAGGTGAAAGAGAGGGTATATTATGAAGAGAATATGGAATCGTGGCTGGAAGCAGACTTTAATCACTTCTTTCATGGTAATGATGTTGATGCTATCTACCATTATGCCAGCAATGGCTAATCCTGCGGATAATATTAGCCGATGGGCAGTCGAAGCACTAAATGAAGGCGAGAAATATGGCATATATCCAATAGAGTGGTATGATGGAGAATTTAGAAATACTATTTCAAAAGAACGTTTAGAGAGCTTGTTGACTACTACATCTAATAAAATTGCAGTATTAAATTTGGAGAAGAATGATAACTTTACTCCAGCTGAATATACTGGCGATGGTACTAGAGGAGATGTATTAAAACGTTTTTATAATATAGTAGCTCAATATAAGCTACCACAATTAGAGGGAACACCAATTGATTATCTCCAAAAACAACATGTTGTACTAGGCATGGGAGCAGGTTTGCATCTTGATCAACCTTGTACTACAGAACAGGCCGTTATATTTGCTACTAGATTAATCGAGGACACTTATAACCAAGCAAATGCAGGGTCAAAGGGTCTAGTTTGGAAGGTTGAAAATGATGGAAATGTGGTTTATCTTCTAGGATCTATTCATATTGGTAGCAGCGACATATATCCTATAGATAGAAAGCTGAAAGGGCTTTTTAACAGTGCAGATGCTTTGGTGGTAGAAGCTAATATATTAAATCAAGCAGAAGGTCTTGCATATTTTATGCAAAAGTCAATGTTTCAAGATGATACAACTTTAAAAGATGTCATAAGTGAAGAACTTTATGAAAAAGTATTACTAGTTTTTGAGAAATATGGAATAGATGAAAAAGAATACTCTAAACTTAAGCCTTGGAGCTTAGCTAATAACTTAAATGTTATCAGCATGAGTAATTCTGAAAATATGGAGCAAGGTGCTCAGTCTGCAGGCTTAGGAATTGACATGTATTTTATTATAAATGCTCTATTATCTCAAAAGCCAATTGATGAGTTAGAGGGAATCCAATATCAAGCCGACATGTTTGATGGATTATCACAAGAATTTCAAGAAGAGTACTTGACTATGATTGTAGATAATATTTTATCGCCTCCAGTAGAGGAAGCTCAGAATTCATCAGAACAACTAGATGAATGGTTGGATTTTTGGAGAAAAGGAGACGTTGAAGGCTTTTCTGCTAGCTTTACAAAAGCAACAGAAGGTGATGAAAGTGAGCTTACTAAAATGCTTTTTGGTATAAGAGATGAAAAAATGGCTGATAAAATTTCACAGCTATTAGAATCAGAAGAAAAAGGTACATACTTTATTGTAGTAGGAGCAGGTCATTTGGCGCAGCCTAATACTATACTTCATAACCTAGAGGAAAAGGGATATACCATAGAAATATTAAAATAAAGTAATGGACACAGTTCTTACATCAAAATAAAGATGTAAGGGCTGTGTTTACTTATATACAGAATTAAAATTACTAATATCCTAGTAGTAGTTATACGTATTGCATATTATGTTTAGATATGCTATAATACAGCTTGGATATATTTATGCAATAAAATCAGAAAAATATTGGAGAGAGTTGTATGTTAGAGAGTGTTCTTAACTAGCCAACTGAATAGTTGCTTCTAAAAAACTTTTAAACCTAAATTGCTTTAGGTTTGTTTGTTGACAAGTTTTTTGGAAATGAGTTAGAACACGGATAGCATTCAGCGTTAACATGTATATTAATAAACCGTGCCTGTCACGGTATTTTTATGTCCAGAATGGACTTCTCTTTATTTTTCATAATATCTTTCAATTCCATTTTCTTAAAAATTAAGTTATTTATTCTTAATTAATTATGGTATTATTAAGAGCTGTAATCCATAGTATTTAGAATTATATAAAGATATATTTTTTGAAGAATAATAGGTTTAAATATACTGTAAGCTATAAAAGGCTGTAGTGACTTTGTGTTACTATGGCTTTTTTTTATCCATATTTTAACTGATCTTCAGTTGGTTAGTATAAACAACATTGATTATTTTAGTATTAGATGCAAATAAAGTGTAATGCAATTAGAACTAAGAGAATTAATAGCGATAGATTAAAAAAACAGCTTAGTGAGTTCATAATTGTATTGCAGATAGGTTTATATAAAAAATATACTAATTATAATATGGAGGAATACTAAATTGAATAAAAGATATATTCAAGAAAACATGAATGAAATAAAAACAAGAAAAAAAGCAGAAACAGAGGATTATTTAAAGGTAATAAACGAAAATGTAAACATAGAAGATGGGAAAAAGTCTATAGAAAATATATTGGTCAATATATATTTTAAAGAAGGTATTTCTACTAAAGAGTTGGCTAGAAAAAGTCTTTTGCCTGTTCCTATAGCTACAGCAATAAAAAAAGAGTGCATTAAACATAAATTATTGGTTCAAGACAGAGGTGTTAGACTCACCGGAGAAGGGAGACGCTTTATTGAAAATAAGCTAGGCTTTCGTGGTTTAAACAAAGATTTATACTTAAAATTATTTAATGAACAATGGGATGAGTGTGAGGAGATTAGTGAAATAAAAGAATCGTTAATTGAAATATTCCTGAATCGGCCTCAAGCTGATGTTTCTATAGACCAATCAAAATGTACTTTGGATACAGCAATAAAAAGAGCGATATTGTGTCTTAAAAATCATACGTTGATAGGTAAGAAGATTTTATGTATAGGAGATGACGATTTAGTAAGTATAGCTTTAGGATTCTTATTGAAGAAGCTATTTATCAATATGAAGTACTGTAATACGACAATTTTTGTAATGGATATTGACAAGAGAATCCTCACTTATATAAGAAATATATCCGAACAAGAAAAGCTTCCCATTAAGTGTGAATATATAGACTTCAGGCAACCACTATCAAAAGATTTCAAAGATCAGTTTGATTGTTTTTTTACTGATCCACCTTATACTCTTGATGGAATGAACTTATTTCTTTCAAGGGGAATTGAAGCTTTAAAAAATGAACGTGGTCTTCATATTTTTCTCTCTTATGCGCATAAATCACCAGATTTTGAATTTACTATGCAGAAAAGCTTTATGAATATGGGGCTCATAGTTTCAAAAATACTAGCTACGTTTAATACTTATGAGGGGGCAGGGATAATCGGGAATACGGGACAGATGATTGTCCTTAAGACCACTAGTAGGAGTAGGGCTTTAATGCAAACTTTTTATAAGGGAGCAATTTACACTGGAGAATTAAAAAAAACAGTTCGATGCTATAAGTGTAAAAGCTGTGGACAAAACATATACGTTGGAATTTCTGAAAAAGTTAAAAATATTGAAGAGCTGAAAGCAAAAGGGTGTGATAGTTGTAATAATCGAATATTTCAGCTTATTGAGAAAAAGTAAGGTCAGATTATATGATATGAAGGAACTGTTAAATAATATGGACTAGTGAGCTAGTTTTTTTCTTATCAATTTATTTCTACAAAAATAAAATAATTCCATAAATAAAAATAACATACAGGAAAAATAAAACAAATGTCTAATTATTTAATAATAGCAGCATAATAAGATGGGGTGATTGTGTTGGAAAATATTATTAATAAAATCCTGGAAATCGATGAAAAAGCCGTAAGTATTAAAAAAGAAACTGAAGAAACACTTAGAAACAATGAAAAAGAACTGAAAAAAGCTTTAGATGAATTAGAAAAAGATATTATGAGTGATGCAAGTGAACAGGCTGAAAAAGAGTACAATGCTATTATTAGGGAAGCAAAAGAAAGCGCAGAGAGAATAGCTGTAAAGGGAAATGCCAAATATAGCAAATTAGATGATGCATTTTCTCGAATAGAAGAGGAGCTTGAAGGGAAAATATTCAACAAGCTTTTTTCAAAGCCTACATAAACAAGTAATTGATTAAACTTAGTGGTGACG
This sequence comes from Brassicibacter mesophilus, assembly GCF_050433385.1. Lineage (NCBI taxonomy): Bacteria > Bacillati > Bacillota > Tissierellia > Tissierellales > Thermohalobacteraceae > Brassicibacter > Brassicibacter mesophilus. Next base: position 81,632 of record NZ_JBNPXI010000008.1, on the reverse strand, counting down.
ATAAGGAGTGGCAAGTTATGAGTAGTATCAGACGTTTTGCAGCTATAAACACGAAGGTAAGAGTTTTGAAAGGTCAAATGCTTACACAAGATGATTTTAAGAATCTTTTGTCTAAAAAATCTGTAGATGAAGTAGTAACCTACTTAAAAGAGCACACACATTATAATAAGATATTAGCTGATAAAGACGTAGCTGAAATTCACCGCAGAGATTTGGAGATGCTATTAAAGAAGTACGTTATAATTCAATACGAAAAGCTTATTCACTATTTTACCGAAGAATATAGAAAGCTTTTTAGGATTATGTTTATTAGATATGAAATAGAAGACATAAAGCTTTACTTAAGAGCTGTAGCTAGGAATGAGAGTTTAGACGCTGTTCGTAAGCTAGTAGTCTATTCGGGAATATATAGTACGGTAAATCATGAGGTTTTAGTACATTCAAAAACTATTGAAGATTTTGTAAATAACCTTAAAGAAACTATATACTATGATGTTCTTAAGCCTTTTACTAATGAGAGTGGAACCAAGCTTTTATTTTATGTTGAGATGAGCCTAGATAAACTATATTTTAAGATGCTTTATAACCAAAGTGAAAAGCTTGATAGAAAGGACGAGGAAGCTTTCAAAATCCTATTGGGTAAAAATATTGATTTATTTAATCTTGAATGGATATACAGAGGCCTTAAGTTTTTTAAGCTTTCACCTGAAGAACTCATTAACTATACAATAATGAATGGCTATTCTCTCAAATATAATACAATAAAGGAGCTATGCTATTCAAAAAATGAAAATGAACTCATAAATAGAATGATAGATACAAGATATGGATTTTTATTTGATAATGCTTATACTTTAGATTTATTTATGGAGAGAAGGATAGAAAGATATCTTTATTTTCAATTTGTAGATTATTATCATAAAGGGAAAATGGACATTATTACTGCTATAGTATATATGCACTTATTAGAATATGAAATGAGAGATATCATTTCTATAACTGAGGCCATAAGGTATGGATTAAATGAAAATGAAATTAGCAAATATCTTATAAGGCGGATCAAAGGAAGTGATGAATAGATGGCTATAGAAAGGATGACCATGATGAATGTTGTAGGACTTGTTGAAAACATCAATCATGTGTCAAAGGAAATAGTACTAATGGGCAACATAGATGTGGTTAATGCGTTTAACGAAATAAAAGAAAGTCATTTTACGTTGAGTTTTATGGAGGAAAATGTTAATGAACTGCTTGATATGTCTATGATAAGTCCAATACACCAGGAAAAAAGCTATACTGATACTGAGAAAAAGATGAACATGCTAGTTGAGATATATGGTAGTGAATTTAAAGCAAGAACACAATATATACAAAAGTCATATGATTTTAACAATACAGTTACAGATATTGATGAAGCTTATTCAGCTTTAACTGAACCATATAACGAGATAAATATGGTTAAAAAGAAAATAAAAAAAATAGGTGAATTTCATAGAAGCTTTGTATACGTCAAAGATTTAAATGTTAATATTGAAAAGCTATCAAGCCTAGAACACTTTTCTTATACATTTGGGGTACTATCAAAGGAAGATAGACTAAAACTTAAGAAAAATTATGAAAATATATCTGCAATCGTGCTTCATACTGGAAGCAGTAAAACAGGGGAAGTATATCTAGTAATATCTCCAAAGGAATTGGAGCAGGAAACGAATAGAATACTCAGATCTCTTAATTTTAATAGGATTGAAATACCTGATGACTTATTTGGAACTCCGGCAGAAATAGTTGATAAACTTGAGTTAGAGAGAAAAGAGCTAGAGGATAAACTTAATAAATTAAATAAAAGCTTCTTGGAGCTAAGACGTAAATATTACAATAAAATTGAAGCATCCTATAGCAGACTTAAAATGGAACAGAAAATAAGAGAAGTAAAGAATCAAATGGTTTCAACTAAGAACTTTTTTTATTTTTCAGGATGGGTGCCTGAAAAAGATCAGAAAAAGATAAAGAAAAGTTTAGAAAAGCATGATGATTTGATTATAGCATTTAAAGATACTGATGAATTTAAAGAAGGGTTCCAACCGCCTACAAAGCTTAAAAACAACATCATATTTGCTCCGTTTGAATATCTAGTAAAGATGTATGGAATACCGTCATATAGGGAATTAGATCCTACTGTGTTTCTAGGTACTACATATATGCTTTTGTTCGGGACGATGTTTGGAGATCTAGGGCAAGGATTTGTATTATTTCTAGCAGGGATATTATTAAATAGAAAGGAAAGCTATAAATTAATTGGGGCTATACTAAACCGTCTTGGCATAAGTTCCATGATTTTTGGACTATTATATGGATCAATCTTTGGTTTTGAAGAAATAATACCAGCAATTCTTATACGGCCTTATGAAAATATTAATGTAGTTCTCATTGGGGCTATAATAATCGGAATATTCTTATTGCTTGTAAGCTATATATACAGTATTGCGAACGCTATAAAAGTCAAAAATATTGAAGATGGATTGTTTGGGAGAAATGGAATAGCAGGACTTCTATTCTATATAATTCTATTAGCTTTGGTTGTAGGAAGCTTTACAGAATATAAGATTATGCCAACTACTGCTGGAATACTAACGTTAATAGGACTGATAGTAGTGATGATAATCAAAGAGCCCCTTTCTAACCTGATATTAGGGGTGAGGCCTCTTTATAGTGAATCCATATCGACATATTATATTGAAAGTAGCTTTGATATGCTTGAAACACTTCTAAGCATGCTTAGTAACACAGTGTCATTCATTAGGGTAGGAGCATTTGCTCTAACGCATGTTGGACTGTTTATAGCTTTTCAAACTATTGCAAAGCTGATAGGCACATTTACAGGCAGTATAATCACACTTATTATTGGAAATGTAGTAATTATATGCCTTGAGGGGCTTATTGTATCTATACAGGGCTTGAGACTAGAATATTATGAGCTTTTTAGCAAATATTATAATGGTGAAGGAATAGAGTTTGACCCGATAAAACTATAAAGATAAACAGGAGGAATTGAAATGACATTTATTATGGCTTCAACAATAATTATTGTTTTACTTACTATTAGTTCAGGCGTTTTTTTGCTCTATAAAGAGTATGAAACTTCAAAGAGTAAGCTTAAGAAAATATTGAGATTTAACCTATTTACTTTTATACCTGTATTAATTGCATCTATAATAACTCTAATGCCTAAAATAGCTTCTGCAATTGTATCGGGTCCACAGCCTGCTGATCCATCTGGATTAGGATTTATAGCTGCTGCTATATCCACTGGACTAGCAACGATAGGTGCTGGTTATGCAGTTGGTGCAGTTGGTGCTTCTGCATTAGGAGCAGTCTCCGAAGATCCCAAAATATTGGGTAAAACATTGATATTTGTAGGACTTGCAGAAGGTATAGCTATATATGGACTTATAGTCTCTATATTGATATTAGGTAGATTATAGGTGATACCATGAAATCTTTTTTAATAAGTGACAATAGAGATACGGCTTTAGGAATGAGGTTAGCGGGAATACATGGTGTTGTTGTTCATGAAAAAAATGAGATAATGGATGGTTTAAATAATGCATTAAATGATAAAGATATCGGAATCATCATAGTAACTGAAAAGATACTAAAGACAGCAAATGACGAAATAATGGAATTTAAATCAAAGCTTGATTTTCCACTAATAGTTGTAATACCTGATAGACATGGATTCGAATATGCAGGTGATTTCATAACTAAATATATTAGAGAATCAGTAGGTCTTAAAATATGAGGTGAGTTCTAGATGATAACAGTTGAAAAAAAGCTTAATATATTTTCAAAGCTGATACTAGAAAAAGAGCAAAATGAATCAGACACAAAACTTCAAGAAATGAAAAAAAACAATGAAAAAATTATACAGGATCATAAGGAAAAAATTGAAGAAAAGGCTAGACATTTAATTAATAACAGAGTTAGTAAAGCAAATGTTGAAAAAAATACAATAATATCAAAGGTAACAAGTGAAGCTAAAAACAAGATATTGGCTAAGAAAAAGGAATTATTGGATAGAACTATTGAAGGAATTAAAAATAAAGCTAAACAGTTTACTGATATGCCAGAATATGAAATTTATTTGATGAACTCTGTTTCAGAAGTTTTGTCAGCACTAAAAGGTGAACAAGGAGTTAGTATGTACCTTTTACAGAAAGATACAGAGCGGTTTAACGAGAAACTCACAGATATTATTATACAGAATGGTTTTAACCAATCAGATATTGAAATAATGCCTACAACATATGATATCATTGGTGGAGTATTTGCTGAAAACAAGACTAAGACTATTCGTATAGATGCTACAATTAAAACAGTTATTGAGGACAATAAAAGCACAATTGGACAGATACTATATGAAGAGTTGAAAAAAGCAGGTGGCAAAGATGAATGAAAATAATGGTATAGTTACAATGATTAATGGTCCAGTTATTCAGGGGAAGAAAATGGCAGGCTTTAAAATGAGAGAAATGGTCATGGTAGGAGATAAAAAACTAATAGGAGAAGTTATCACTATTAACGGTGATATAGGAACAGTACAAGTATATGAGGAAACTGAAGGGCTTAATACAAATCAAAAGATTATATCCACAGGAAGACCTTTATCTCTGAAGCTCGGACCAGGGATGCTGGGCAATATGTTTGATGGTATAGAAAGACCACTAAAAACTATAAACGATATGTCTAAAGGATTCATTCCTGAAGGGATAGGTCTTATATCTCTGGATATTGATAAAGAATGGGAAGTTAATATGCTTGTAAATGAAGGAGAACAACTAAGCGGAGGGCAGATATTTGCTGAGGTACAGGAAACCTCACTTATTATTCACAAAATAATGGTTCCTCCTAATATTAATGGGACTGTAGTAAATGCTAAAAAAAGTGGTAAATACAATATAGAAGAAGTACTTGTAGTATTAAAAGATGATAAAAATAATGAACATAATTTAAAAATGTACCAAGAATGGCCTGTAAGAGATGCAAGACCTGTAAAAGAAAGAATGACTATTCATAGACCTCTAATAACTGGTCAGAGGGTACTAGACATGTTTTTTCCGATAGCAAAAGGTGGTACGGCAGCTATACCAGGAGGCTTTGGAACTGGAAAAACTATGACACAACATCAGTTGGCTAAGTGGTCAGATGCAGACATAATTGTCTATGTAGGCTGTGGTGAGCGTGGAAATGAAATGACTGAAGTACTAGAGGATTTTCCAGAACTTATAGACCCTAAAACAGGGAAACCAATAATGGAGAGAACGATTTTAATAGCTAATACTTCAAATATGCCTGTTGCAGCCAGAGAAGCAAGTATATATACAGGAATAACTATGGCCGAATATTTTAGAGATATGGGTTATCATGTGGCTATAATGGCAGATTCAACATCAAGATGGGCCGAGGCTCTACGAGAAATTTCTGGAAGACTTGAAGAGATGCCTGCAGAGGAAGGGTATCCAGCATATTTGCCATCTAGACTTGCAGAATTCTACGAAAGAGCGGGTTATGTAAATACATTAAATAACAAAGACGGTTCAGTTACTATCATAGGAGCAGTGTCACCTGCAGGTGGAGACTTCTCAGAGCCTGTAACTGAAAATACAAAAAGGTTTGTCAATGTATTTCTAGGACTAGACAGAGAGCTTGCGCATGCAAGGCATTTTCCTGCTATAAACTGGTTAACAAGCTACAGTGGTTATGTTAAGACCTTGAAAGCATGGTATGAGGAAAATGTAGCTGAAGATATGATGAAGTTAAGAGCCAAAATGTTAGAAATACTGCATGAAGAAAATAAGCTTCAAGAGATAGTGTTACTTGTAGGAGAAGATGTCTTGCCGGATGATCAGAGAGTTATTCTTGAGATATCTAAGGTCTTGAGAATAGGTTTTTTGCAGCAAAACGCATTTCATAAGGAAGATACATATGTTCCACTTAAAAAGCAATATGAGATGTTAAAGCTGATAAGCTATCTTTATGATAGAAGCTATGCATTAGTAAAAAAAGGAGCTCCAATTTCTCAAGTAAAGGATGATGAAATATTTAATGATGTAATCAAGATGAAATATAGTATTCCTAACGATAATCTAGAAGGAATAAATGACTTAAGAAATAAGATAGATGAGTTTTATGATAAACTTGAGGCTAAATACTCTAACGAATAGGGATGTGGTGGTATGAAGAAGGAATATATGGCACTCGATAGGATAGAAGGGCCTTTAATAGAGCTATCAGACATACAAAATGCTGTTTATGGAGAGATTATTGAGATAAAAGTTGAAGGTCATAAAAGTAGAATGGGAAGAGTAATTAAAATTGAAGAAGATAAGGTAATCGTTCAAGTCTTTGAATCAACAGCAGGAATGTCAACTAAAAATACTACAGTGAGCTTTACCGGACAGCCTTTTAAAATACCTCTTTCAAAGGAGATTTTAGGTAGAGTCTTCAATGGTATTGGACATCCAATAGATAATGGTGGAGAGATTTACAGCGAAAAGACCTATAATATAAATGGAAGACCGATGAATCCTGTAGCTAGAAAATATCCTAGAAACTATATCCAGACTGGCATATCATCAATAGATGGACTAATGACTTTGATTAGAGGACAAAAACTACCTATATTTTCAGGCAACGGGTTACCTCATAATGAGTTAGCAGCTCAGATTGTAAGGCAAGCAAAAATAAGCTCTGATGCAGATAATGACTTTGCCATAGTTTTTGCAGCCATTGGAGTTAAACATGATGATGCCGATTTCTTTAAAAAAAGCTTTGATGAGTCTGAAGCACTAAACAGGGTAGTAATGTATGTCAACTATGCAAATGATCCTATAGCAGAGAGAATAACAACTCCTAGATGTGCATTAACTGCTGCTGAGTATTTAGCTTTTGAAAAAAACATGCATGTATTAGTCATAATGACAGACATAACAAGCTATAGTGAGGCACTAAGAGAGGTTTCTTCAGCAAGAGAGGAAGTACCTAGCAGAAAAGGGTATCCAGGATATCTTTACTCTGATCTAGCATCATTATATGAGCGAGCAGGAATGTTAAAAGATACAGATGGCTCTATAACGCTGTTACCTATTTTAACTATGCCTAATGATGATATCACACATCCAGTTCCAGACCTTACTGGATATATAACAGAGGGTCAGATTGTTTTAGGAAGAGAGCTTTATCAGAAAAACGTATATCCACCAGTAAATATTCTACCGTCTCTTTCTAGACTGATGAAGGATGGAATAGGAGAAGGATTTACACGTGAAGATCATCCTGAGGTTGCAAATCAGTTATTTTCGTCATATTCGAAGGTACAGGAGGTAAGAGCTCTATCTCAAATCATAGGAGAAGATGATCTTTCTGAAACTGATAGAAAATACATGGAGTTCGGAAGAGTTTTTGAAGCTAAGTTCATTAATCAGGATTTCGATGAAAATAGAAATATAGAAGATACGTTAGACTTAGCATGGGAGATACTATCTATTCTTCCTGTTGAAGAGCTAGACAGAATTGATCCGAAGCTGATAGAGAAGTATATAAACAAATAGCGAAAGGAAGTATTTATATGGCTATAAATGCTGCTCCAACAAAATCGAACCTTATAAAAGCTAAGAACTCATTAGAGTTCTCAAAAAAAGGCTTTGAGCTGCTAGATAAAAAAAGGACTGTTCTTATAAAAGAGATGATGTCTCTTATAGACAAAGCTAAAGAGGTTCAAGACAGAGTTTCGATTACATTTAAAGAGGCATATAGGGCTTTAGAATTTGTAAATATAACTCTTGGAGTAAATAATGTAGAAGAAATTTCACTTTCAATACCAAAAGAAGAAGAATTTGATATTTTGTTAAAAAGTGTCATGGGTGTAGAAATTCCTAAGGTGATATATGAGAAAGAAAAACTTGATCCTCAATATGGTTTTTTTAGGACTAATCCAGTTTTAGATACAGCTATAGCTAAGTTTACTGAAGTAAAATATCTTATATATGAACTTGCAGAGATAGAGAATTCAGTATTTAAACTAGCAATGGAGATTGAAAAAACGCAAAAGAGAGCTAACGCACTAGAAAAAATACAGATTCCAAAGTATACAACACAAATAAAATTTATTCAAGAGGTTCTTGAAGAAAAAGAAAGGGAGGATTTCTTTCGATTAAAAAGAGTCAAAAGTAAAAAGTAGTATTAACTAGTTATTGTGGATTTGTAGTTAACTTGTTACAATATTGACAAAATATTTTAAACAATATAATATAAAAGAAAACACAAGTCTCCGAGCTTGAAGTACCTGTTGATTCTTAAGTCTATGGTAAACAAGCCGGCAGGGTGTGATTGGAAACTTTCATGCCTCCCGTTGTGGAAAGGAGATAGTAATAAGACATAAATTTTTCAACAGATGTTATAATAAACATTCTGTATTTTTATGCTTATGAAATTATATGCTTCTTCTACTATGGAGGAAGCTATTTTTGTTTTTTGGGGGTGATTTTTTTCAAAGGCAAGAGACAGATAATTATAATTGTAGCAGGCATACTATGTATATCTTTGTTTTTTGGCTATATACAGTTATATTCTTCATATGATTTAGATGACAAATATGAGAATGTATCAAGGCTAAAGCAATATGAGAATAGAGATATTATAAGAGTATATAAAGCTTTAAATACTATAAATGAAAATGAAGAGATAGTGCAGATTGTTAGAGTAAAGGGTTACAAAGGGACCATTAAGCTGATAACCAGTATAGATATGGATTTAGATGAAGTTACAGATATACAGATTCTAAGTCATAATGAGACAGAAGCATATGGAGGGTATATAACAGAGGAATGGTTTCTGGACAGATTTAACAACAAAAATGCAGATAGGCAGCTTAAGACAGTGAAAATAATAGCGGAAAGACCAAATGAAATAGTAGCCGTTACAGGAGCTACAATAAGCAGTGAAGCAGTTGTAAACGGAGTGAACCTTTCATTAGCAAACTATATGAAGATGAATAAATAAAAAGGGGGTAAAAAGCTTGAAAAAGCTAGTTATATTAATTATGTCTTTAATACTTGCTTTGTCCATTGCGGCATGTGCAAAGAGCAATGAACCTATTGATGTAGTTGGAGATGTTGAAATAATAGCTATATCAGGATTACAGGATGAGGTCATAGTATTAAACATAGAAGAAATAAAAAGCGTAGAACCAGTGACGAAGGATGTCATTTCCATAAGTTCAAGTGGAGAAGAGAAGAAATATAAGGCTACAGGAGCATTATTTGAAACCATACTTCAAAAATACAATAAGTCTCAGAAGGACCTAGCTGGAATAAGACTAGTTGCAGGAGATGGATACTCTATAGATGTTCCTAGTGAGGTTTTAAAAAGCAGAGATGTTATATTGGCATACGAAATAGATGGAAAGCCGTTAGACGAAAAGAGCAAGCCTATAAGAATAGTAGTGCCAGATGAAAGAGCAATGTATTGGGTTAGAAATCTAAGTGAAATTGAAATCATAAAGAACATAGAAAAGGATGAGACGCAGAAGTTAATAGTGTTTGATACAGCTACACAAATACTTAACCAGTATGATTATACATACTATGAAAGTGTAGATAAAGCAGTAAAGAGTGCTGAAATTATGGAACAATTTGTTAATAGTAAAAACTTTGACAGAATATACATAAAATCAAGTGATGGACTAGAAAAAAATGAAACAACAGAAGTATTTAAAACCGGATATATCAAAGTAACTGGAGAAGAAGCTCCACTATTTCTATCCCCAGATATGCCTAAAGGAATGCATGTAAAACACATACTATGGTTTGGTTGTGATAACACAGGATTTTTAAGTGTAGATGAAGCTCTAAAAACACTTGAATCCAAAACTTATGGAGATAAGATAGGAGTAGCTTTAAAAGACATCTTCGATGAAGTGGGAATGGCTGCTTTTGATAAGTATGTGTTTAAATCAGACGATGGATACAGTGTCGAAATATCTTCGTCAGATATAGATAAAGGTGTAGTATATAAGAAAGATAATGTTGTAAGAGTATATTTTGAAGGATTAGATAAGAGTACTTCAGTTAAAAAGCTTCTATCAATAGAAGCTGTAAAATAAAGTGAAACTTAATTCAGAGAAGTTTTAAACTTTAGATGAATTTTAGTTTAACTTACACTTAAGAAGAAGAGATTTTAAAATTGCATGCTAAGCTATATTATAAAAGGGGGCAATATAAATGAAAAGAAAATTATCAATTTTATTAGTGCTTATTATGACAGTTCTAGCTTTTACTGCTTGTAGCAATGGAGAACCAGCCCAAACAGAGCAAAAACCAGAATGGACGATATCAATAGAAACTGCTGATGGTAAAACTGTTGAATTCACAAATCTAGACACAGATAAAGCTGGACAAGTAGATATTAAAGCAACGATGAAAAAGAAAGATGGAAGTGAGACAGAGCAAAGCTGGACAGGTACCCTATTATCTAAAGTACTTGAAACTACCGGAGTAGAAAGCTTTACTACAATTATAGTAGAAGCGGCAGACGGATACTCTAAGGAATATACACCTGACTTAGTAAACAGTGATAAAACAATATTAGGGACTACTGTTGATGGACAAAAGCTTGGCAGTGAAGATGGACCAGTACAGCTTGTAGTTGATGGCAAAGGAGCTAACTGGTGGATAAAGAATGTAGCTAAAATAAAAGTAAACAAATAGGCTGGAGGAAATATCATGTGGGGTCGAAAGTTTTTTAATGGATTTTCCGTATTCAATCTCGTAGTGATAGCTATGATGGCTGCCTTAGGAATAGCAACTAAGCCGGTTGTTGTTCCACTTGCACATATCATAACAGGTCCACTGTACATACCTGGTGGTGCTATAGCAGGAGGTTTTTATATGATGTGGATAGTGCTAGGAGCGGGATTGGTTGGAAAAAGAGGGACAGCTACGCTTATTGCTGTAGTTCAAGCGATTATGGTAATTAGTCTTGGAATATTCGGAACACATGGGATAATGAGCTTTTTTACATATATTCTTCCAGGACTAGCTGTCGATATTGTATTATTGATTTCTCGACACCGAGGCTGTTGTCTCGGTTGTCTTTTTATTTCAGGAATAGTTGCAAATATAAGTGGAACATTTCTAGTCAATATAGTATTTTTTAGGCTTCCCTTAGTGCCTTTACTGTTAAGTCTTAGTAGTGCCGCTTTATCAGGAGGCTTAGGTGGAGTTATAGCATATATGATAATTAATAAATTTAAAGATTTTAATATATCTGAAAGTATATAGTTAAGGAGGCGAACATTTGAATAAACGACTGATAATTATAATACCCATTCTTTTAGTATTAGGTTTTATCATCGGCAAATTGTCTGATACTGTAATGAATCAAGACATAGGATACATACCTCCATTAAAAGTAGTTGGTGATGTTAACAACGTTGTAACATTAAAAAGCTTTGACGATATATTTAGAAAAGTTACTATAGAAAATAAGGACAATAAGATAAAAGCTTTTAAACTCCAAGACATAATTAATAAATCATCTCCATTAAAAGAGTCTAGTGAGCTACTATTATTAGGAGAAGATGGGCTTATGGCAAAAATAGAGAACAAAAACTTAGAGAAAAGCTATATTACATTTTCGGATGAGAATGGATGGGAGGCAATAAACTTTAATCATCCAATAAGCAGTAACATAAAGAGGATTAAGGAAATAGTAGTTGTTTCCAATGAAAATTCACTAGATATTGGAATCAATATAATAAAAGACAGTGAAAATATAGCCAATTTTACTGTAGGTCAGTTATATTCAGATAAAAGAACTACGCTACCATATTTTGAAGGAAAATCAACAGTTGATAGAGATAAAGGAGAATATAGTACTTCTATATATACTCATAAAAAGATATTTACTCTTGAGGAAGTAGTTAATGTTCAAGATGTACAGAATGCTTTAATAATGGGAGAAGAAAGTGGTTATGGATATTATGACGTGAATGGATATTTTGAAGTAAAGGACAACTACATAAACTACATATACGGAGACGGGAAAAAAGAAATTGAAAAGGTAAAGGGAATAATGCTAAATCCACCTTCAATAAGTATAACCGACTCATACCATGATGCACTTCACTTCTTAAAAAATGATGAGAAAGTATTATTGATTTATCTTGATGGATTTGGATACCACCAGTATCAATATGCCATAGAAAACAATAAAACTCCTATTCTAAAAGGCATTGGAAATGCAGTTAAAGCATCATCTGTGTATAAGCCAGTTACAAATGCAGGATTTGCTGCAATGATAACAGGAAAAAGTCCAGCAGAAAACGGAGTATATTCAAGAAAGCAAAAAGACTTAAAGACTGAATCAGTTTTTGGTGCATGTATTAAGTTAAATAAAAGTACTGCATTAATCGAAGGAAATATTAAAATATTAAACACAGAAATAGAACCTATACTAAATATAGATAAAAATTCGAATGGTACCACAGATGATGAAGTATTTGAAAGTGCATTAAAAGCAATTGATGAAGCCCATGATCTTGTGTTAGTTCATTTTCATGGAATAGATGATGCAGGACATGCTAATGGTGACTTGTCTGAAAAAACTATGGAGAGAATAGAGAACACTGACAAATATATAAGCAAACTTATCTCTGAGTGGAATGGAAGAGTGATAATAACTTCAGACCATGGTATGCACTCAACAACAGAAGGCGGCTCTCATGGTGAGTTTAGATATGAAGATATTATTGTTCCATATATTTTAACAAAAGGGGGCATTGAGTAATGAAAAATAAAGTTTTTATAGCTATAATAGCGTTAGTTTTAATTGTTGCTGTTACGGCATTTTTAAATAAAGATAGTTTAGGTGATAAGAAAAAGATGCAGGACGAAGCTATAGTAGCATTAAAGTCATCAGATAATGAAGTAACATTTAATATGACTGAAATTAAGCAGCTTGGAGAAAAAGAATTTTCAGCTAATCTGAAATCAAGTGGAAAAGAAGCAGAACAACATAAGTACACTGGAGTTCCTTTGAAAAATGTTTTTGGGCACGCTAATATTAGCTTGGAAGGTAAGGAACAAATTATTGTAAAAGCTGTAGACGGTTATACAGTAGCATTAATGGTAGACGAAGTATTAGATGATGATAATGTTTATCTTGCATATGAAATGGATGGAAAGTCTTTTGGTAAAAAAGAAGATGGAGGAAAAGGCCCTTATCAGGTAATAATTAGAAAGGATCAATTCAGCCAAAGATGGTGCAAATTTGTTACGGAGATAGAGGTAAAATGACATTCCCGATAGAGATAGAAGATTTGCATTTTAGATATAATGGCTCTGAAAGAGAGATATTATCTGGAATAAATATATGTATAGATAAAGGTGAGGTAGTTGCTGTAGTTGGACTTAGTGGAAAAGGCAAAAGTACACTTTGTTATTGTATATCAGGTATAATACCTCACATATTTAGCGGAAACTTGTTCGGTAAGGTAAGAATAAACGGTATTTCTACAACAGATATGTCAGTAGCGCAAATAGCTACAAAGCTAGGGGTAGTGTTTCAGGATCCAGATACTCAGCTTTTCTCACCAACAGTAGAGGATGAGCTTGCATTTGGTCCGGAGAATCTTTGTTTAAATAGAGATGAAATCGGTAGAAGAATAGAAGAATCTCTCTACCTGGTAGGTATGCAAGATCACAGATATGATAACCCAAACCAGCTTTCAGGAGGACAGAAGCAGCTTATATCCATTGCTTCTGTGCTTTGTCTGAAGCCGGATATTTTGATACTAGATGAAGTAATGGCTCAAGTTGATAAAGATGGAAAGCAGAGGATAAAACAGGTGATAAAGAGTTTAAGAGATGAAGGTAAGACTATTGTAATGGTTGAGCATGATATCAATAATCTAGATATTGCAGATAAGGTAGTTCTATTAAAAGAAGGAAAGTTAGAAAGGTTCTGTGGCAATCTTTAGAGGGGGAAAATACTTGGAGTATATAGAATTCAGAGATGTAAGCTTTGAGTACATAAAAGAAAAACCAATTTTAAACAGATTTAATATTAAAATAAACAGCAGAGAAGTTACTGCTATACTAGGTTCAAATGGCAGTGGAAAGACTACCTTAGGAAAACTTTTAGTTGGTATATTAAAGCCCAATAAGGGCAGCGTTATTGTTCTTGATAATGATACTCGTGATATGTCCTTAGGTGAAATTGGTCAAAGGATTGGATACTTATTTCAGAATCCAGAGCGTCAAATATTTGCAGCTACAGTTGAGGATGAAATAGGATTTGTGCGTGAATTAAAGGGATATGATAAAGAGCAAATAAAAGCAAAGGTAGAGGATATGCTTTCGCTATTCCAATTAAATGAAGTTAGGAAATCATTTCCTTTTAAACTAAGTCATGGAGAAAAAGAGCGACTTGCTTTAGCAGCTATTCTTGTAAACGAGCCAGTATACTTAGTACTCGATGAGCCTACTACAGGGCTTGATATGGAAAGAAGAAGAATATTACTGGATGTATTAAAAGTGTTGAAAGAAAAGGACATAGGTATGACAATAATAAGCCATGATGAAGAATTCGTAAAAAGCATAAGCTCCCGAATTATTAGAATGCATAGAGGTGAGATTGTTGAAGATACAACACAAGATGGATCCTAGAACAAAGTTGGTTATAGTACTTTGCATATCAACTTTAGCTGTTGTTATTCAAAATATCTATATCTTAAGTGCTGTTTTTATTGCCACACTAATAATTGCAGAGGTATTTAGAGGAGACTTATTTTCTGCTACGAAAAAGTTAAAAAAAATAATATGGGTTGTTGTCATGATAGCTATAGTACAAAGTATATTTTCACCATCAGGAGAGATTTTAGTAGCATTAAAAAGCATCACAATACTTTCGACAGGGGGTATGATAAAGGGGCTGGAGTTTATATTGAGAATGCTCACAGTTGTTTTTTCTGCCGTTATCATTACCACATCTAATTCGAGAGAAATAATCCAAGGACTTGTTCAATGGAAAATACCATATGAGATAGCATTTATGGTTTCTATTGGGATAAGGTTTTTGCCAATGCTTACAGAGGAAATAAAAGATGCTGTTACAGCAATTCAATTAAGGGGCATACCTTTGGATAAAATACAATTAGGTAAGAAAATAAAGATTTATTCATATATTTTTATGCCTGTAGTTGCAGGTACTATAATAAAGGCGCAAAAGTTGTCAGTCGCAATGGAGATGCGTGCATTTAGAGCATACCCTGATAGGACAAGCTATATGACACTAAAAATGTCCCATGTAGATTATATCGTTATATCATTAAGTATATTAACTACTTTAACTATAGCAGTTAAGTATTTTAATATTATTTAGCCAAGGAGGATTCAAATGAAGGTTTTTTCAGTAATTGGGATAACTCAGTCAGGAAAGACAACAACAATAGAGAATATTATTAAAGAATTAAAAAAAAGAAGATATTCTGTAGGTTCTGTTAAGGAAATACACTTTGACCAGTTTGCTATTGATCAGGAAGGTTCAAATTCATACAGACATAGACAAGCAGGGTCGGAGCTAGTGACAGCTAGAGGATATCATGAGACAGATGTACTTTTCCCAGAGAAGCTGTCAGTCGATGAAATACTAAGATTCTATGATCACGAAATTGTAGTACTTGAAGGAGTAACAGATGCAAATGTACCAAAGATTATAACAGCTCATACAAAGCAGGAGATAATAGATAGGATGGATGATTTAGTTTTTGCTATATCTGGAAGGATTGCCAACGAAATAGACGAATTCAATGGTATACCAGTAATAAATACTATTGATAACGTGGAAAAGCTAGTTGATTTAATAGAAGAAAAGGTATATGAAAGATTACCTGATTTTCCAGAAGAATGCTGTGGAGAATGTGGAGGTAGCTGCAGAGAGTTAGGAGCTAAAATATTAAAAGGGAAAGCGAGTAGTCAGGACTGTGTTATTTCAGATAGTAAAGTAAAGCTATATATAGATGATAACGAAATTATGATGGTACCATTTGTTCAAAAGCTTTTAAAAAATGCTGTAACAGGAGTCGTTAAAGAACTTGAAGGTTATAAAAATGGAAAAAGCATATTAGTTAAAATAGAGGAATAGTAATGCAAGTAGAAAGTGATTTTCTAAAGAAATATAATGTTATAGACTACGAAGTTAAGCTAAAATTTTATAGTAAGAAAAATAATGTTTATAAAGTTGAATTTAAGTGTATAAATGAAAAGAAGATAAACTTGGTAGTAAAGATATTTAATGATATCAAAATAAAGGATAAAGAAGTACAAATGCTATCGATTCTTAAAGAATATGGAGTAAGGGTACCTGATATATTGAGTATAGGAAAAGATAATATCATAATTGACTACATAAATGGCCCAACTCTATTAGATATGGTTTGTAGATTAGAAGAAGAAGGCTCTGGGTATGAAAAACTAGCAGAGAATTTGTGCCTATGGCTGTTGGACTTTTATAATGCATCAAAAGCAGCTATAGGTGAAGATTTAATATTTGGAGATGTTAATCTAAGAAACTTTATTATGCTAGACAATATATATGGGATAGACTTTGAAGATTGTAAAGAAGGCTGTAAAGAAGAAGATATAGGTAGAATGTGTGCTTTTATACTGACCTATACCCCTTCATTTACTCTATGGAAAATTAATTTTGTCAGAAGTATAATAGACAAATCTACAGAGATTATCAAGACAAATGAGATAGCAGTCAGAGAGTACATGAACGATGAGCTTAAAGCCATAGAAATTCGAAGAGGAATAAAGTTCACTTTTTAACTCGTAAAATATGTTAAAATATGATATATTATCAAGAAAACAAAGTAAGGGGGAATATAAAATGTCAATCAAAGGTTTTTTAGAGAAATCAAAAAAAGAAAAAGAGAGAAAAGCTAGAAAAGAGACTGCAAAAAAAGTTGCTATAGGTACAGCTGTAGGCACTGCAATAGGAGCAGCTACTGGATTACTTTTTGCGCCTAAGTCAGGAAAAGAAACAAGAGAAGACATAGCTAACAAAGCTAAAGAAACTACTGAAAATGTAAAAGATACCCTAAAGGATTCAGTTGATACTTTAAAAGAAAAGAAAGAGAAAATAGAAGAAAGCGTTAAAGAAGCTATCAAAGAAGCTAAAAAGAAAAGAGAAGACAAAGCAGAAAAGTGCTGTGAAGAAACAGACAATGAGTGCTGTGAATGTGGTTGTGAGGAAGAAAAAGAAGAGGACAAATAAGGCACTAATTGAAAAGCTGATAAAGATAAAATAAACATAGGAGGCGACTCATGTCTGCTACAATTACTGTGAAAGATTTAATCTTTATTGTTCTATCTATTATAGGGATGAGCTTTGGAATATACCTAATTATAGCTTTAAAGAACTTAAATGATGTTATAAATAGTGTTAAAAAAATAGTGGAAAAAAATGAAGACTCTATTACTGATACTATTTCTAATTTGCCTGAAATTAGCGAAAATATAAACAAAATTAGTACACAAGTACAGAAAAGTGTGGATAAAATAGGGCCAACTGTACCTGAACTTGTGGATAACTTAAACTCTATAACTGGAAATGTAAATGATAGTGTAGAAAAGGTTAGCAGTACAGTTGAAATAGTAGGTGATGAAATAAGTGAAGCAGTTACGACTGTAAGAGAAAATACAGAAGATATAGCTACATATATAAAAATAGTGGTTGAAGTCATAAAAGCTGTAAAAAATGTTTTATCAAAGTAAAAATTTAAACGTGAAGTTTTATAGAATAAAAGCTGATAGAAAAAGCAAAATTGCACTCTATCAGTTTTTTGATATGATATAACATTTTGTTATAGTTTAAGGATGTTGCATCAAAATGTAAAATATAGTATAATTACAAATTGAGCTCAGAAATTAAAGTATATACTAAATTAAATTATATTTTTGCTATTAAAAGGTGATAATATGGAAATTGGATGGAAAATATGGTTAAAAAAAGATGAAGGAAAAATATTTGGCAAGGGACCAAAGGAGCTTTTACTTAGAACTGATCAGATGGGTTCCTTAAGCAAGGCGGCTTCTTCCATGAATATGTCATATAGTAAGGCCTGGAATCTAGTAGCTAATTTGGAGAATGCATTAGGTTTTAAGATACTGGACAAAAAAGCTGGAGGAGCAAATGGTGGAAGCTCTTCACTTACTGATGAGGGAAAGGCTTTGATTACAAAATATGATAGACTTGAAAAAGAAATCGAAGAAGCAATTTTAAAAATATACGAGGATATATTTTAAAAAATTTTTTACCTGCGTTATATTCGCAATAACACAACGAATAAGAACTAGGAGGAACATTATGAAAAGAGGACTGTCAGTTTTAATGGCATTGGTTTTAGTTTTTGGGGTTGTAGGGTGTAGTAAAAAGGTAGAAGAAAACAATATTTCTGAGACTCAAAGTATAACAGTAAGTGCAGCTGCTAGTCTAACTGATGCAATGGCAGAAATAGCATATCAGTTTGAGAAAGAAAAAAATATAACTATAACATTTAATTTTGCTTCTTCAGGAAAGCTGCAGAAGCAAATAGAGGAGGGTGCCCCTGTTGATGTATTTGTTTCTGCAGGAAAGAAGCAAATGGATGCATTAGAAGCAAATAATTTAATTGATAAAGATAGTAAAGAAGATCTGTTAAAAAATAAACTTGTAATGATTGTAGCAAATGAATATAATGATAAAATAAATGAAGTATCAGATTTAGTTGACAAGAAACTTAAATTAAGTATAGGAGTTCCAGAGACTGTTCCAGTTGGGCAATATGCCAAAGAAACTCTTGAATACTTAAAATTATGGGATGGCTTATCTTCTAATATTGTTTTTGCAAAAGATGTAAGTCAAGTTGTGACCTACGTTGAAAAAGGTGAAGTTGCAGCGGGTATTGTATATAGCTCTGATGCAGCAAGAATTGATAGTAGTACAGTAAAGCAGGAATTTGCAGATGAAACTCATAGACCTATAGTATATCCAGCGGCAATTATTGAGTCAAGTAATCAAAAAGAAACAGGTAAAATGTTTTTAGAATATTTAAGAACAGAAGAAGTTAAAGAAATATTTAATAAATACGGGTTTCAGCTATATACAGAATAGGATGATACTATGATAATAAGTCCAATACTAATATCACTAAAAGTAGCACTAATATCTACAGCTTTTGTCCTTATAATAGGTGTTTTTTTAGCTAAAGTTATTACTAAAAACAATTTTAGAGGAAAAGATATACTGGAAGTCATTTTACTGCTTCCTATGATTTTACCTCCATCAGTTACAGGCTATGGATTGCTTGTACTAATAGGAAGAAGGGGATTTATAGGAAAAATTCTATATGATTCTTTTGGTGTAACTATGATATTTACTTGGGTGGCTGCTTGTGTTGCGGCAGCCATAGTTTCACTGCCACTTATGTATCAAAGCTGTAAAGGAGCTTTTCTAAATGTAGATGTTATGCTTGAAAATGCAGCTAGGACATTAGGAGCTAGTAAAAGAAAGGTTTTTTGGAAAGTAACTCTTCCCCTTGCATGGCCAGGAATATTAAGTGGTATAGTTCTAACATTTGCAAGAGCGCTAGGTGAATTTGGAGCCACATTAATGGTTGCAGGAAATATTCCAGGCAAAACTCAGAACATACCACTAGCTATATATTTTGCTGTTGAAAGAGGAGATTCAAGAACTGCTAATATTTTAATGGCTATAGTGATAATTTTTAGTTTCACAGTAGTATACGGTCTTAATCTATGGGCAAGAAACAGGCAAAAATCGGTATAATTTATTATACTCATAGTTGGTTGACATATGATTATTTTTGAGTTATAATATAAATCTGTTGGCTTATACAATTAAATCTTAATTAAATGGGCTATTGTAATTAGTATATAAAATTGACGACTAACGTGGAGAGATGGCTGAGTCTGGCTGAAGGCGCTCGCCTGGAAAGCGGGTAGGCGGCTATAACCGTCTCGCGGGTTCGAATCCCGCTCTCTCCGCCAGTTATAGAGTTTGTCGTGCTAGATGGGGAGGTAGCGGTGCCCTGTAACCTGCAACCCGCTATAGCAGGATTGAATTCCTAGCTTAGGCCTAATATTGTGAGGTCTGCCCTAAGAAAGTGATGTTGACGATTGGGTCTTACGCAACGAGAATCCATGAACCCCGTCAGGTCCGGAAGGAAGCAGCGGTAAGTGGACACTCTCGTGTGCCGTAGGGTCGCCTAATCCGAGTTAACTACTTAGGTAACGCTTGTAATATTATGTCGAAGCTAGGTGCACGGCTTAAAAATAAAGGCTATGGTTAATACCATAGCCTTTATTTTTATGTAATTTATTATTGACATAAAAAAGGGTTTTGAAGAAAAATGTAGAATTATATCGTAAATAACTTTATGGTAACTATATTTATGGTAATTATAATTGATAGATTTATGATTATATTATATCCGATAGTAGGTGCATAATGATGTTTTTTAACTCATATAGGAAGAAACTCGGAGTTTTATTTTTATTAATAGCATTGGTACCGATTTTATTATTTGGTGTAAGCATAAATAATAAAGTAAACAAGCATATAATAAGTGATAATATAACAGTAAAAACGGATTCTGTAATAAACGAAGCTGAAAAATTAGACATTTGGTTTAAAATAAATGAGGAAAAGATTAAGGATATATCAGGCAATTATTCTTTTATAACTCATCTGGTGTCATATGCAGATAATAATGAAAAAGTTACTGCTTATCTTTCCTCTCAGCTGACCTCATCAAAGGAAATTCAGAATATTCATATTACTATGCAGAATGGTACTGAGTACACATCTACTGGTAAACTTTCAGAAGAAGATACTAGGCTAAGCAACTGGTACCTAAATGCTTATCTTAGTAAAGATATAGTCTGGAGTGTACTAGACAGTGGCACATCTGAAGATAAGCTAATAGTTACTGCTTCAGTTCCACTATTTGATGATATAGGAGAAATAGAGGGAGTATTAGCGGCTGATTTTGATTTTAGTGTTATTTTAAATGGAATTAAAGATATTAATATTAATAAAAATTCTGTTACATATATAGTAGACAACTTTAACAATCCTCTAAAGGTTTTTGGAAAAGAACTACCCATTTCAAAAAAAGACAATGATAAGTTTGAAAAAGGAATAGGCAAACTTTCTAGTCAAATCCGTAAAAACAGAAATGGTAATACAAATATTGAACTTGGACGAGAATATTTAGTATTTTATTCAACACTCCCATCTATTAACTGGAGGATAATTTCATTTGTTCCTAAAATCGATTTTTATTTAAGCTTAATGATTATAGGTAAATATATTGCAATTATATCTATTATTACTATAAGTATTGTCATTATTATGTCTATTTTATTCTCAAAAACATTTTCTAGACCATTGGAAAAACTTAAGGATGGAGCAATCGAGATACGTAATGGAAATTATGAATATAGAATAGATGTAGAAAATAAAGATGAGTTTGGAGATGTTGCTCAAGCTTTTAATGATATGGCATTGAGACTTAAACAATCATACGCTAGCCTTAATGATTCAAATGAAGCATTAACAAGAAATAACGAGCAGCTTCAAGAAATAAATCTAGAGCTTGAAGCTTCATATGAGCAGTTAAAAGCCACTACAGATCAACTAAATGATTCTGAAACGAAATATAGGTTGCTTATCGAAAACATGTATGATTTAGTTTGGGTAGTAGATAACGAGCTAAATATTACTTTTATAAACGATCAAGTATATAATATTTTTAAATTGCAAAAAAATGAGGTGCTAGGTAAGAAGTTGATTGACTTTGCTCATCTATATGTAGGATATAATGGAAATCTAGAAGATGATTTGAAGAAAAAAGACTATAAAAACAAAGAAATTACCGTGTTGGATAAGCATGGAAAACAAGTTGTTGCAGAGATTACAACCAAGAGAATGCAGGAATATGATAATTTTATTGGAGTTCAAGGAGTTGTGCGAGACATTACTGAACGTAAGAGCATGGAAAGGAATATACTAAAAAGAAACGAAGAGCTCTCGGTTATTAATAAGATAAGTAGAAGCATTAGTTCTACAATGAACGCTGAGAGATTGTTACAAATTGCTGCTGATGATATCGCAAGACTACTTAATATATCAGTATGTACTATAAGGTTAGTTAGCGAACATAATGCTCTAAAGCTTATGGCTCATTCAGGAGAACTTGCGGACCTTGTTTCATTTCAGGATATACCTATTGATGAAGATATCAGTGGAGAAGTAGTTAAAACTGGTAAGATATTGATTTCTGATGTGAGAGATCCGAAGACTAAAAATAAACACAATAGGAAAGTTATAGAATCTAATAAGATATATTTCACTAGTATGCTTCCAATCAAGTCAAGAGGGAAAGTTTTAGGAGTTATAAATGTAGGTGGAATAAATAAGCTTGCTAAAAGTGAATTCAACATATTAGCATCTATAACAAATCAAATAGCGATGAAAATAGAAAATATACAACTATATGAGGGATTAAAAGATAACTATTTTAAGACAATAGAGACATTAGCAGCAGCTATAGAGGCTAAAGATGAATATACACAAGGACATTCATCCAGAGTTTCTAGATATAGTATTATGATAGCTGAATCTCTAGGACTTTCTAAGAAGTATTGTGAAGAAATAGAAGTAGCCGGAATATTGCACGATATCGGTAAAATAGGTATAAGCGATGACATTCTTTCCAAGCCAGGTAGGTTGACTGAATATGAGTATTCAATGATAACTAAGCATCCTATGATAGGAAGTAAGATACTTGAAAACGTAGGATTTTCAGAAACTATAATGAATGCTATAAAATATCATCATAGAAGATATGATTTGAAGGGGTACCCTAAACAAATAGAGTTAGAAGAACTTCCCCTTGAAGCGTGTATTGTTGGAGTTTCAGATGCATTCGACGCTATGACTTCAAATAGATCCTATAGAGCGGCTATGACTGTCGACAATGCAATAGAAGAACTGATCAAAAATAGAGGAACTCAGTTCCATCCATATATAGTTGACATTATTGCTGAGATATATAAAACTGATCCAAATAAATTGAAAGAAATAATGTCATATGAAACTATGGTATCTTAGGACCAGCTAAGCTGGTCTTTTTGATTGTATTGTGTTATTTCAAATGCATTGTGGTATATAGTTTTCATATTTGATATAATATATTTATTATATATTTTGAAGGTGATTAAATGGCACATCAGGCTTTATACAGAAGATTTAGGCCTAAAACGTTCGACTATGTATTAGGTCAAGAGCATATTACGACAACACTAAAAAATCAAATCATAAGTAATAACATAGCTCATGCATACCTTTTTTCTGGAACAAGAGGCACTGGTAAAACATCTACTGCCAAGATTTTATCAAGAGCAGTGAACTGTCTAAATAATGAGGATGGTAATCCTTGCAATGAATGTGAGGTCTGCAAAGGGATACTCGATGATAGTATAATGGATGTAGTTGAAATGGATGCTGCATCAAACAACAGTGTAGACGATGTTAGGGAGCTGAGAGAGAAGGCTAAGTATCCTCCGTCTAAGTGCAGGTATAAGGTATATATAATAGACGAGGTTCATATGCTTTCCAAAGGAGCATTTAATGCACTCCTCAAAACATTAGAAGAGCCACCTAAGCATTTAATATTTGTATTAGCTACTACTGAGCCTCAAAAGCTTCCCGCCACAATATTATCTAGATGCCAACGATTTGATTTTAAAAGAATAACAGTAAATGATATAGTAAAAAATATGAATACTATATGTGATGAAATTGGCATAAATATTGAAGAAAAAGCATTACAGCTAATAGGAAGAAATTCTGATGGCGCCATGAGAGATGCGTTAAGCATTCTTGACCAGTGTATATCATTTGCAGAGGATGAAATAACATACGAGTATGTCCTTTCTATTCTTGGGATAGTCAACAATGACTTGATATTTGAAATAACAGACAGCATAATAGGAAATAAGGCAGATAAATCTCTAGAGCTTGTTGACACAATAGTTCAGAATGGCAAAGATATCCACCAGTTTATAAAGGATTTGATTTCTCATTTTAGAAATCTCATGATTGTAAAAACATCAAATTATGTAGAAAATATAATAGATGGCTCTGAAGAACTCATATCACAGCTTAAAGAGCAAGCACAAAAGATAGAGTTAAATAGCATAATTACTTTTTTAAGTATACTTTCAGATGCTGAAAATCAGAGTAAATGGTCATCTCAACCAAGAATTATTTTGGAAGTTAGTATTATCAAAATGATGAATACTCCTTCAGTAGCTGCTATAGATGTATTGTGGCAAAAAATAAATGAGCTTGAGGAGAAACTAGAAAATGGGGCTGTTATTGCAAAGCAAACAAAAAGTATATCCAATACAAAATCAGAAAATAAAAGTATTCGGATAGAAAAAGAGGATATAGTTACTCAAGTAAATGATAATCCAAAGAAAGAAGTACCAGATTATAGTAATAAAGCATCTGTGCTATCAGACATAAGTATAAATAAGATAAAAGCTGATTGGGAAAATATACTTAAAAGAATAAAGTCTGAGAAGATAAGCCTTCATGCTTTGATAATGGAAGGAAAACCTACTAGTTTTAAAAATAATGTTTTATCTATAGCTTTTGGAGAAGGTTTTGGATTTCATAAGGATGCTATTGAAAAACCAGACAATAAAGGATTTATCCAGAATATAATCAGTAGCTATTTAAATGCTAATATAGAGATTAAATTTATAATGGATATAGATGTGTCTGAAAAAGAAGATGAAAAAGAAGGGCAAGCTTTAGTAGATAAAGCTATAAGCATATTTGGTGAAGACCTAGTAGAGATTGAACAGTAAATTTATTAATAAATATTTAGGAGGATGATATTATGGCAAGAGGTGGATTCCAAGGAATGGGTAACATGGGGAATATGATGAAACAGGTTCAAAAGATGCAAAAACAAATGGCGGATCTCCAAAAAGAGATTGAAGAAAGAGAAGTTGAAGCAAGTGCTGGTGGTGGAGCAGTAGTAGTTAAGGTAAGTGGGAAAAAAGAGATATTAGCAATAACTATAGATAAGGATGTTGTAGATCCAGATGATGTTGAAATGCTCCAAGACCTGATATTAGCCGCAACGAATGAGGCATTAAGAAGTGCAGAAGAAATGATGGCAAAAGAAATGCAAAAAATCACTGGAGGAATGAATATTCCAGGATTGTTTTAATAATAAATGATCAAAAGAGGCCTGTAGAGGCCTCTTTTGTGAAAGGATGAAAAAAATGGATTATTTTGCACCACCGGTAGCAAATTTAATAGAAGAGTTTTCAAAGCTTCCCGGCATTGGGAAAAAAACAGCACAAAGATTGGCTTTTTATGTTCTAGGCATGAATACTAATGATGCTACAGGACTAGCAAATGCAATAATAGATGCTAAGAAGAATATTAAATATTGTAGTATATGTAGTAATCTTACTGATAGAGATCCTTGTATGATATGTGAAAATAAAAAGAGAGATCAGTCATCCATATGTGTAGTTGAAGATCCTAGAGACATAATGGCTATGGAAAGAACTAAAGAATTTAACGGTCTTTATCACGTGCTTCATGGAAGCATATCTCCAATGGAGGGAATAGGACCAGAGGATATTAAGATAAAAGAATTACTAATAAGAATACAAGGTGCAGATGTAAAAGAAGTTATATTGGCAACAAACCCTACTATTGAAGGAGAAGCTACAGCGATGTATATATCTAAGCTTCTAAAGCCTATGGGAATAAAGACAACGCGTTTAGCACATGGAATACCTGTTGGAGGAGATTTAGAGTATGCTGACGAAGTGACGCTTTCTAAAGCTCTTGAGGGTAGGAGAGAGATATAACTTTCTGGTACTGCATGTCTAAGTAAAATAAAGTTCTTCAAAAGTCAGGAGAAACCATGAACTAATTCCATGATACCTCCTGCTTTTTTAATGATTTTTTCTTGCTTTTTCTTCTGAATTCCTTGATTAAGTGAAGGAACGGTCAATATTTTATTCGTGAAAGACAATAAGCCAGTTGCATATTTATTTGGATTTTCTAATTACTATATAAACATACCAACTGGTGAATACACTAAATCAGAAATAGACAAAATGAAATATACGTTTGAAGAAAGAGAACTTGGGAATTCTGCTGGCACACCCGAGACATATATGTACTATGAGTTTACAGAGTAAAATAAAGTTAGAATATAACTAAGGTAGGTGAAGGTTATGAGGCGAAAAGATAGAGAGATGAGTAGAGAGTTTGGTATGGAGGTTATAGATAAATCAAGATATGGAGTTATTTCTATAATTGATGAAGATAATGAACCTTATGGAATCCCTCTTTCCATTGTAAGAGATGGAAACACCTTGTATTTTCATTCTGCAATGGATGGAAGAAAAATAAAAATATTTGAGAAAAATCCTAAAGTTAGTGTAGCTTTTGTAGGAGAAATAAAGGTTCCAGAAAACTACGCTAAAGAAGAGTTAGATGAAATTATAAAGGATGAATCTAAGGTAATAGTACTTATTAGTAGTGTTTTTACAACTGAATATGAATCAGCAGTTGTAAAAGGCAGAATAAGATTAGTAGAAGATGAAGAAGAAAAAGTTAAAGCCTTGAAGCTTATATGTGAAAAATACACTCCAACAAAGATGGATTATTTCAATATGGCTATTAAGGCTGGATTAAAAAGAACCAATGTATATAGAATAGAAATAGAAGAAATTAAAGCTAAAAGGAAAAAATATGATATACATGGTGAGGAAATGAAATGGGGTAGAATGAAGTAATATTTAGGAATAATTAATGGGATATAGAATCATTATTGATATTTATGAGTGGGAAATAGAAATGAAGAAAATGATTTTGGGAGCACTATTTTTTGTAGCAGGATTTATTGGTGTATTAGCATTATCAATTGTGGCAGCTCTTAATCCTTGGAAGTATAATGGGATTACAGGATTAAGAGGTTCTTTATTAGGTACAGGAATGATGATTCCATTTATATTATTCTTTACTTTGTCCCAACAAAATGAAGTTCTTCAATAAAAGGTAAAATAAAGAATATTTAAAGAAGGAGAATAACATGGGGACAATTGTTGTTTATCCACATAAAGGAATAGGAAATATTTTATTTGGAATGACAAGAAAAGAAGTTGAGCAAATTCTTTTTTTCACTCACTATAAAGAAGAACCAGAGGGAGAAGATATTCTTGTTAGATATGATGATTACCATATTACATATAAAGATAATATAGTTTTTGAAATATGTATCAACAATTTTGAGAACTATAAAGTTGTGTTCAATAATATTGATTTATTTCATACAAAAGCAGAGGATATTTTTGATTCTTTAAAGAAACTCAGTGATTACGACTATGATTGTGAAGATGAATATCTTAGTTGTACTTATTATTTCAAAGATTTAGGAATGATACTTTGGCGTGAATCTGCTTTTCATCCCAAGTTGTTGCAAGAAGAGTGGTTTCAAGAATTGATTACTGCACAGAAAGAAAATTTAGAGTATGAGAAGAGATTTTGGTTTTTTAATCAAGTTTGTTTGAAGAATTCACCGGCTCCCAATAAACCTATAGAGAAAGCAAAATTTTATGTTGAATCTACTAAAATGAGTCCAGACATAAAATCACCTACACAGGAAGAGTTAAAAGAAATTGCTTTTAAATATGGATTATGAGCATTATTTATCAGTAGAATTATATGTCGCAAAAGGAGATGATATTTAATGAAGAAAATTAGAGCAATCTATATTGGTGATGTTAGATTTGACCAATGTCCAGTTTTTGAACTAAATGTAGAGACAAACTATTTTGAAATGTTAACTGATAAAGAGTTTAGATACGAAAGAGAATGTGTTGAGGAAGACAGTGATTTCTTAATTTTCAAAGTAGAAAATGATACAGCAGCTTTAATTAAGTGTTAATACGCATTTTTTATACTGTGTCTAAGTAAAATAAAGTTCTTCAAAAGTCAGGAGAAACCATGAATTAATTCCATGATACCTCCTGCTTTTTTGAAGAACTTTATTTTCGGGTGGAAAATGAGAGGTTGAAAAATAGGGGGTTGAGGGAGGTAGTTTTGAAGAACTATATTTTGTGTTACACTGCAAATACTTCACAATGATAATAAACAATGGTGAAATCTCGGTAGATTTTTAGGAGAAATCCTGTAATCTTTTACGAGATTTTTTTATTCATAAAAAAAACACTAAAATAGTGTGCTTTCGGAGTAACATAAATATCAAAGAAAAAACACATAAATTAAAATGAAACATATTATAAAATATAGGAAATGAATGGAGGAGCAGGTGTATGAATGATTATAATAGACTCCTAGAAATGCTAGCAAACCAATTAGATAGTAAAAATTGTGAACTACATAAATATACGTGCAAATCCAATAAGGGAGATTGCTTAACTTCATTACCACCTCAGCAATTTACGGGTTTGGCTACAATTATAGGTTTTCTTATTGCAAGTAGACTGACTTTTGATCAACAAAACTCTATAGGGAATTTTATTGAGCTAATAGGTCAAGTAATTTTAACAATAAGTGCTCAAGGGTCTACACTTCAGACAGGAGACAATAATAATCAAGTTTATGAGCAATTAAGTTTAATAAAAAAACAAATTGAACTTATAGAAAAGCAATTGAAATAATACAAAAAATAGAATTGTAGGTATTAATAATCTCTAAAAAAAGTTAATTGGATAAATGATAGATTAATGAACTAGGAAATCAAACTCTTAGTTCTTTTTTTATAACGCATGGGAACAATAAAATTTTCTAATGTGAATTTTTTGTTTAGACACATACAAGTGTATGCAATTTTGATATAATTGTACTATGATGTAGATAATGATATAAAGATTAGCAGGTACCTTTTGTACTATTATAAATTTAAGAGAATTTAGATAGATCGAAATAAAATGGTGAGAATGAAAGGGTTTATAGAAACTTCATTTTACTGGAACCGGACCTCAAGAGCGAGACTGAAATTAGATTAGTATGATGAGATGTTATAAACTATTTATAAAAATTATATAAAAAATGTAAGACAGATATTGATAATGTAGATGATGACTTAAATGAGATGAAAAGATTAGATAGATAGTTTGAAAGGTGAAGAGCGAGTAATAATTGTTTTTTATTCTTTAGTTTTTTACTATAAATATAAAGGAGTATGTTAATGGGTAAAGATGTTTCGTGGTACTTAGATAAAAGGATACAAAGAACCATAGGTAACTTAAAAAAGCGTAATATGGAAGGCTATTTTGTTGATAATCAAGAAGAACTAATAGAATTGTTGAAAGAGCTTATTCCTCAAAAATCTTTAGTAGGTGTAGGAGATTCCGTGACGCTTTTTGAAACGGGAGTAATTGATTTTCTTCGAGAAGGCGATTTTACTTTTCTTGATAAATATACAGATGGGATTACAAGTGAAGAAAAAAAGGAGATTTATATAAGAAATTTTTCTGCCGATATTTTTATGTGCAGTACAAATGCCTTAACCGAAGATGGTGAGCTTTATAATATTGATGGAAACGGCAGTAGAGTTGCACCTATGCTATATGGACCCAAGAAAGTTATAATAGTTGCAGGCATTAACAAAATAGTTCGTGATATTGAGGACGCAGAAAAAAGAGTTAGACAATATGCTGCTCCAATTGATGCAAAGAGACTGAACAAGGATACTCCTTGCACCACTTTGGGTTACTGTGTGGATTGTAAAAGTCCAGACAGGATATGCAATGATTTTGTAGCGATTAAGGGTCAATTTGATAAAGGAAGGATAAAAATAATCATTGTTAGAGAGCATTTAGGGTATTAGTAACATTGTTTACAACAGCAATATCATGATTTGTTTAAATTGTACATGGGTGCTGGGAAACAAAAACATTTTGGAGGTACAATTATGGCAACTTTTGATGATTTTTTAAAATTAGATATAAGAGTCGGAGAAATCATACAAGGTGAAAAGTTTGAAAAGGCAAGAAAGCCTGCATATAAGCTATGGGTAGATTTTGGAGAAGAACTTGGGATAAAGAAATCTAGTGCTCAAATTACTGAATGCTATGGAATTGACGAGCTTATTGGGAAACAGGTATTAGGAGTAGTAAACTTCCCACCAAGGCAGATTGCTGACTTTATGTCAGAAGTATTAGTATTGGGGGTTTATGGGGAACAAGGGGTTGTATTGATTCAGCCAGAACAACCTGTTAAGAAAGGTGATAGATTAGGGTAAAGAATATTGAGATATAAGCAACAATGTGAAACAAAAAATTAAGTAATTTAGATTCTATTTTAGGGGGATGCTTATGAACAAAGTTGCAGTTATTTTTAAATCAGAACATGGAAGTACAAAAAAATATGCAGAGTGGATAGCCAATGAAGTAAATGCGGATTTATTTAAATATTCAGAGATTAAAACTGAGGATCTATCTAAATATGACACAATAGTTTTTGGTGGTGGGCTTTATGCAAGTGGTATTAATGGTATATCTACTATTACAAAAAATTTTCAAATTTTAAAAAATAAAAATGTGATTATTTTTACTGTAGGGCTTTCTTCCACAGATGACAAAGAGATTTTTAAACCAATTCTAGAAAAGAATTTTACGGAAGAGATGCGAGAAAAAATGAAGTTTTTCCACCTGCGTGGTGGAATTGATTACAAGCGATTGAACTTTATACATAAGTCAATGATGGCAATGCTAAAAAAAATGGTGACTAAGAAAAAACCAGAGGAATTAACTGAAGAGGACAAAATGATGCTAGATACATATGGAGATAAGGTTGATTTTACTGACATAAAGACAATAGAACCATTAGTTTTATATGTGAAGAATTTACACAGTTAGGGATTAAAAAACAAATAGGATTATAGAAATATTTCTATAATCCTATTTTGATTCTGTAAATAACTATATAAATAAGGAAGATCCATTCTAATATGACGATAATTGATCTATTTGGAATTATAATGAAATCGCCACTGGATGTCGTATACATAATTCTTCTATTATCCTTAGGAAATTTTAAAAAATAGAGAAAGTACATCCTAATTTTTAATTGCAAATGGATAATTTTCATCCCATTTTCGCTTAAGCACAAAGTTTTTACATTACTCCTAATCTATCAAATATGGTTTATAAATCCAATCAAACTCATTATTTTTAGATTCCTCGAAATATTTTTTTGCTAAAGAGTTACTAGCTTCTTTACTCATGGATTGAAGCATTGCCCCAACAGTACCATAATCGTTTGTTTGGTCAACATAATTTTTTACTAATGTATCAATTCCATTTGTACTCATGTATTGCTGTAATACATAGGTTTTATTAAATTCGTTAGTATTAGAACCAACATGTGAAGCTATAATTTCATCAAGAACTTCTATACTCACATATGGTGCAATTCCAACAAGACTGTTTAAATCTTGTGTTTTTTTGAGAGTTTCTTTTGCCACAGTGTCGTAGTCAACCTTAACCGTAGGTTGAGATGTTGATTTGTCGTTTGCAATGTAATAGTCCGACGCAATTTTCTGAGGTTGATCTTGTCCTCTTTTTTCAGTGTTGTATAGCTCAACTACTTTATCAATCCCACTGTTTGACATATATGAAAACATTGGTTTTACAAAATCCCATCTTCCAGTCATTTGCATGGTTTCTAAAGCTCGTGCGTCTATATCATTTTCTGACGCAATTGTTGATGTAACTGCATTTGAGTTATTTGAAGATACTTTGTTGTTTGCCCCCGAAGTATCAGCCTTATTTGAATTCTCCTTTGATGTATCAATAGCAATATTAGTTGAAGTAGCATAGGCTCCAATAAATGTTGCACTAGAGAATATAAGTACTGTTAATACTGTTGACAATGCAACCATAATTTTTGATTTTTTAGTAAATTTCATAATTTGACCCAGCCTTTCTTTTAATAGTTTTGCATCCTCGCATAAAGTAATTGAAACGATTGTATCGCTGTAGTTCCCGCTAAATTTTAATGAAGCAAGCAACGTGTCTCCATATTTTCTTTTTCCGTTATAATCCAGATTTTTGATTATCGCCTCGTCACAGGACAATTCGCAATTCTTGTTAATTTCATGACTTATCATATAAGCGAAAGGATTAAACCAATGTATACAAATAGCAATTTGTGTGAGCCATTTATATAAAATATCTAATCGCTTATAATGAGTTAATTCATGAAGGAAAATATTATATAATTCTTCGTCGTCAATTTCTGTATTCGGCAAAACGATAAATGGATGAACGATACCAACCAGCATTGGAGAAGTAGCAAGTTTATTTGTAAACAATGCTAATGGTTTTTTGATGCCTGCTGCGACACAAACTTTGTTATAAATTTCTAGCGTGTTACTATCTATCACTTCATATCTGCCTGCTTTGATATAGCGGAATTTGTAACCTTACGTACCAGTAGCATAACTGCAATACCAAGCCAAAACAGCCATAAATTATTTTTTATTTCATCCCAATAATATGTAGTTTCTTTGTTTTGAGTATCTTCAGTATACACAATCTGCGGTAATTCTGGGTTTGAATCTCCTATGTCATAAGTACTGCTAAACGGCTCTAATACCTTATTTTGAGCTGTTAAATAATTGTCTATTCTGTAAAATAAATGTCCTACAATATTTGTTTGTACAGAATAGGGTACTATCATCCTCATTATTACGATGAGCCAAATATAATACTGCCATGTTTTACTTAGCCTGTCCTTTAATAAAGGTTTTAAAGCAAATATAATTAGTGCAACGATTGAACCAGAAACAGATAGTGAAAAAAACAATTTCAGTATTTCATTCACCTACATCGCCACCTTTATCCCAAAATTCTTTTAATTCCTCAAAGTCTTTAGAAGTAAGGTAGTCCTGTTTCAATAGAGAGGAAACAAGATTCTTTGCATCTCCACCATAAACCTTATGTAAAAAAGCTTTGGTCTGCTGCTCCATGTACTCATTTTCTGAAATCAAAGAGATATACTCATTTAAACGTCCCCGTTTTTCAGATGTTAGTATGCCTTTTTCTGTAAGCCGTGCAAGGAAAGTTAAAACAGTGTTTGGCTTCCAGTTATTCTCTTTTTCATCGAGTTTGCTCAAAAGTTCAGCAAACATTATTGAACCTTCATTAGCCCAAATAATCTGCATAATTTCCATTTCTGAATCTGACACCTGTTGATTTTTTTTCATATAACCACCTCCAATCTAACCTACATCATGTAAGTAACTATATATTACATGATGTAGGTGTAACTGTCAAGACACTTTGAAATACAAGCAAGAAAAACTGCATATGAGTTATAGGTAGACTCTGGAAAAGAAATTGGAATAATCAGTTTGATAGGGAATTATTAATATTTAGTAACAATAGTGTACCTACTGTTACTAAATATTTTCAAATTTTAAAAAATAAAAATGTGATTATTTTTACCATAGGCCTTGCTTCCACAGATGACAAAGATATTCTTAAACCAATTTTAGAGAAAGACTTTACAGAAGAGATGCGAGAAAAAATAAAGTTTTTCCACTTACATGGAGGAATTGATTACAAGCGATTAAACTTTATGAACAAGTCAATGATGGCAATGCTTAAAAAAATGGTGGCTAAGAAAAAGCCAGAGGAGCTATCTGAACAGGATAAAATGATGTTAGATACATATGGAGACAAGGTTGATTTTCCTGACATAAAGACAATAGAACCATTAGTTTTATATGTGAAGAATTTACATAATCAAGGATCAAAAAACAATTAGGATTATAGAAATATTTCTATAATCCTAATTTGCATAAAGTGTACTATAGCGCAGCTTTAAGTATATTTAAAACATCTTGAGCATCTAAAGGCTTGAAGTTACCAACCTTACCGTTTCTAGTAGCTTGGCTAGCCATTTTTTCTAACTTTTCTTCACCTATTCCTACTTCTTTTAGTGTAGAAGGTATTCCTAGTGAGATAAAGTAATCCTTTGTTTTTTCGATTGATAGCTCAGCTATTTCATACTTATCTTTGTCTTGATTAATTCCCCAAACATTAACCCCATATTCAACAAATTTATCAACTGTATTATCATCAAGGACGTATTTCATCCAGTGTGGTGTCAAAATAGCAAGTCCTATACCATGAGTGATGTCATAGAAAGCACTTAACTCGTGTTCTATTGGATGAACACTCCATTTTGTTGCCTTTCCATAGCTTAAGAGACCATTTATTGCCAGGCTTGATGACCACATTAAGTTCGCTCTAGCTTCATAATTTTCGGGATCGTTTAAAGCTATTTTACCATATTTTATGCAAGTTTTAAGAACTGCTTCAGCTATTCTATCTGGTAAATATGCTCCCTTTGTATTATTGAAATAAACTTCAAAAACATGACTCATTATATCTGCCGTACCAGCAGCTGTTTGATTTGCAGGGACTGTAAATGTATATGTAGGGTCTAATATAGAAAACTTAGGTGCCATATTTGGATGTCGGGTGCCTATTTTCTCGTTTGTTTCCATATTTGAAATAACAGCAATAGGGTCCATTTCTGATCCTGTTGCAGCTAGTGTTAGTATGCATGCAATTGGAAGTACATCTTGGATTTTTGATGGATTAACTACTATATCCCATGCATCGCCCTTATAGTAATATCCTGCAGCGATAACTTTTGCACAGTCAATTGAACTTCCCCCACCTACTGCAAGTACCATA
This sequence comes from Brassicibacter mesophilus, assembly GCF_050433385.1. Taxonomy (NCBI): domain Bacteria; kingdom Bacillati; phylum Bacillota; class Tissierellia; order Tissierellales; family Thermohalobacteraceae; genus Brassicibacter; species Brassicibacter mesophilus. The sequence goes on along the minus strand of NZ_JBNPXI010000008.1, from coordinate 46,731 downwards.
TCTATTTCATTTTCTCTGCATAGTTCAATTCCTCTTCTTACACTTGTTATTCTAGGATTAGGATCTACACCTGAAAGCTCCCAGAAACTAATAGAATTGTCGTTTAATATCTTCACAACTTTGTCGTATAGACCATTTCTCTTTATACTTCCACCACCATAAACAATAAGTATTTTAGAGCCATAGTTTTTTATCTGCTCTCCAAGTACATTTATTTGGTCTTTTCCAAAGAAGATTTTAGTAGGTATTGAATAATTAAAATTAATCATTTTCAACCACTCCTAGTTATAAATTTGGTTATATTATAACTCCTAATAAGGGAATTGTAAATTATTAGATATAAATTGTATTACCAGTAATAGATACCAAAAGCGCATTTTATCTATAGTGAGCAAAGTTTGCTTAATTGACTACTGGGTTAATATGGTATAAACTAAAACTAGTGTTTCATATATAATTCTTAAAGAATAGGAGATAAAATGAAGCGAAAATCAATAATATTAAGAAGTTCTATTTTCTTAGTTTTCATAATAGCTTTATATATTATATATACACATGTATCTGCAGCAGATGCAAGAAGACTTACTAAGTACCTGATAGATATCAGAAGTAATCCCCGTGCTTATCTTATATATCTTTTAGTAACTATTGTTGCTTCCCTTATATTTATCCCCATATCATGGGTCAAAATGCTAGGAGGAATAATCTTTGGTTTTTGGCCAGGCATACTAGTTGTCATGGTGTCTTCCAACGTGGCATGTAATATTAACTTTTTACTTGCTAGACTTTTAGGAAAAGATTTTATTATAAGCATTATAAGACGATATAATAAAAACAAGAAAAGCTTAAAGTTTAATATATCTGATAAGTCAGAAGGAAAACAGATTTTATTATTAGCTAACATGCGGATGATTCCTATCCTTCCTTGCTCTGTAATTAATGTTCTCTATGGGGTGAGTCATATAACTTTCAAAGATTTTGCTATAGGAAGTTTTTTAGGAATGATTCCAGGGACTTTTGTAACAGTATATTTTGCTTCAAAAGCAATAGAAGTCAAAGATAATCCCTATACAATAATTTTACCTTTGGTTATTTTCATTGTATTTAATGCTGCCACTTTTTTATATGGTAGAAACAAAAATATGCTTTAAGATAACATATAGTAATGTTACAATATATAATTGCCACTAGAATGATTATACGTTTTTGAAAAGCAATTAAGATGAGAGGAAATATTAATATGGATATTAGAAATATTTTGAACATATATTTTGGATACGATAGTTTTAAAAAAGGGCAAGAAAAATTAATACGTGGAATTCTTCAAGGCTCAGATATACTGGGAATTATGCCAACAGGTGGAGGTAAATCACTTTGCTATCAATTACCTTCAGTAATATTATCAGGTGTTACTATTGTCATATCTCCTCTGATATCTCTTATGAAGGACCAAGTAGATGCATTAAATGAAACTGGGATTCCTGCAACATATATAAATAGTACATTAGACAATGATGAGTTCATGTACAGGTTACATAATATTAGAGATGATAAATACAAAATTTTATATGTTGCTCCCGAGAGATTAAATACTGATACATTTTTAAAATTAATAAATGATATAAAGGTAGATTTAGTTGCAGTGGATGAGGCTCATTGTATTAGCCAATGGGGACATGATTTTAGGCCAAGCTATCTTGAGATACCAAGATTCATTGATAGATTCACCAAGCGGCCAGTTGTGGCGGCATTAACAGCTACGGCTACTAAAGGAGTTATAGAAGAAATAAAGGAGCTTATTAAGCTCAAAGTTCCATTAGAAGTAGTAACTGGTTTTGATAGATCAAATCTGTTTTATAAGGTTGTTAAGCCTAGTGATAAATTTGCTTATTTAAAAGAGTACTTAGACAATAATTATCAAGATAGTTCTGGGATAATATATTGCTCCACGAGAAAAACTGTTGAGGCACTAGTTACTAGACTTCAAAAGGAAGGATACTCTGTTACTGGATATCATGGTGGGATGACAGCAGAAGAAAGAGAACGAAACCAAAATGACTTTATTAGAGATAACATTAAAATAATAATAGCTACGAATGCCTTTGGAATGGGTATAGACAAACCTGATGTAAGGTTTGTGCTTCATTACAATATGCCCAAAAATATGGAGGCATACTATCAGGAAGCAGGAAGAGCAGGAAGAGATGGAGAGAAAAGTGACTGTATCTTATTGTATTCACCATCAGACATTGTAAAGCAGAAGTTGATTATTCAGAACGAAACCATGACCATAGATAGAGAAAGAATGATGTACACTAATTTGCAATACCTCATAGATTATTGCCATACAAATGATTGTTTGAGAAATCAAATATTAGCTTACTTTGGCGAAGAAGATAAACATGATAAATGTGACAATTGTGGGAACTGCATAGATAAGTCTGAGATGATAGATATAACTATAGAAGCTCAGAAAATATTATCATGTGTATATAGAGCAAATGAAAAATATGGAGCGAATACTATAATACTAGTCCTAAGAGGTTCCAATGATAAAAGAGTGCTTAACTTTGGACTAGATAAACTGTCGACGTATGGAATTATGAAAGAGTATAGCAGTGGTGCTATCAGAGAGATGATAATGACTTTAGTATCAAGAGAATATCTATATTTACAGCCGGACAAATTTCCAATTTTAAAATTAACAGGTAAGTCTAGGGAAGTATTAAAGGGAGAAGTTAAAATATATCACAAGAAGCACTTGCTTCAAGTAAATTCCAACGACAAGAAACAAAAAATTAAAGGAGCATCACTTAATATAGATCAAGAATTATTTGATAAGCTAAAGGCTCTAAGGTTTGAAAAAGCACAGCAAAAGAGTCTACCTGCATTCGTTATTTTTCCCGACGCTACTTTGAAAGAAATGGCCGCTTATTATCCACAGAATAAAGATGAGCTATTGATGATAAGTGGTGTAGGTATTAAAAAATATGATAATTACGGGGAAGCTTTTCTTAAAGCCATAAAAGATCATTGCAATGAAAAAAATATAGATGCTAAGAGAATACGAAAAGAGATTCTTAACTCTTCAAAAAACACAAGCGAGATAAAAGAAAAAGAGAACAGAGAAAAATCGCCAACTCATGAAATAACATATAGGTTGTATGAGGAAAATATGTCTTTACAGGAAATCGCACAGAAAAGGGAGCTAACTCAAGATACTATATTAAACCACCTCATAAAATGTCAAAACGATGGAAACACAATTGATTGGACAAGACTTTTTGATAATGCTGAAAAAGAAAATGAAATATTAGAAGCACATAAAAAGGTGGATGTAAAAAAACTGAACCCTATTAAAAAGTTGGTTTCTGATAATATAAGCTATATGGATATTAAACTAGTATTACTTAAATGGGGACTATGGTAAATCATGTGGACAGAGGGAACCAACCTACTGTCCACTTTGATTATATTTATCTGGTATTGCTTTACACTTTCCGAGTACACTGTTTGCACAATTCCAACAGCTTCTAATTGTTAAGGGAAAGTTCTCTCCGTTATGCAAGAATCTTGTTCTATATATACCACATGTTTGAGCCTTAATGGCTATAGCTTGCTTTGTTGTTTTAAAATCTTTATTGATGATTAGAAAAATAACTACTATGACACTTATCGTTATCAAAAATATCATCACTTTTATTCACCTCACAATGACATTATTAAGAGCATTCCAAGCGAAATTAATATAACTGCGATTTTTCTACTCATAATATTCTCCTGACAAAGCTTTTAATTTTTTATAATCTAATATTGTTATACCTTCGCTTGTTTTTTTTATAATACCCTTTGTACTTAAGTCCTTGATAACTCTGTTCAAATGCCTATAGCTTACCCCTAAAAATGTTGCCAGCTCAGTTAAATTAGTAGCTTTAATTTCGTCCACTAGCAGATTATTGTTTTCGTCAGATGTAATTGATGCTAGATAGCTTGCAAATCTGTTTATAAAAGGATATGAAAGGTTTAATGCTGACGTATTTGAAATAGTATAAAGTTTATGACTCAGGCTTTCAGATATAAATCTTAAAAAAGTACTGTCCCTATACGCATATTTTTTAATATCATGTATTTTAATTCCAATTACAACTACTTCACTTAAAGCCTCTACATTACTCTTAACTCTATAATGTTTAAATAATTCTAGATCTCCTATTATTGATAGAGGAGTATAGAATCTTAGTAAAAAAGATTTCCCATTTTCAAGCAGAGTGTACACCTTTAACTTTCCCTTGACTATAAAATAGAACCACTCTAAATTATCGTTAATCTGACAAACAAAATCACCTTTTTCACATAAAAAAAGTTTCATATGCTCTGACATATCTTGTTCAAATATTTTATCTAGACTAAACTTGTTTATATAGTGATTTAAAAGGTCCGTATTATTTATTAGTTTCATACTTATCACCTCTATTAACTTAAGTATAAGTTTTTTCAAGAAAATAAAAAAGGACATATGTCCTGTCAATTTTAATATATAATTAACTGAGAGAGAAGCATTTGCTGTGATATTAAGGAGGGTATAATTTGAAAAAACACAAGATCCTTATTTTTATTGCTATAGCTCTAGGTATACTAAATATTGTAAATTACTTAGGCGATAATGATAATTATAATATCTTTGATTCTAAAAAATATACATTAGATAGCTTTGCTATAAGTAAGCTTAAAGAACAAGAATTCCATGAATTGAGGATTATAAAAAAAATGGATAGAAAGAATCTTTATAGAAAAGGGTATGATACAGATAAGATAAAAGAGATAGTAGAATACTTAAATAAATTTGAGTTAAAGGTTCAGGATGAATTGCCTCCTATGGGAGAACAGGACGCTTATCGTATACATTTAAAGAGCAAGAGTACATATGAAGATGTAGCCATAACACTATGGAATGAAAAATGTATAACTATCAGCCCTGGTAACATAATAAAGGAAGAGAACAAAGAACGAAAGATAACACGCTTAATTCAGAATAATACTCGCGAAACTTTTACTGTTGTAGATAAAGAAATAGATCTTAAATATATCGAAGAGATATTCAATTCATTGGAAGAAGAAAAAAGATAATTATTGTATATGATGTATAGATAACCCATAATCCGTTAATAATCATATTAATAATATGATTAAATGGGGGTAATGTAATGGGTGCAAATGTACAAGCTAATGAGAATACAAAAGCTGATAAGAGCTTCTTAAGTTTTTTTAATAAGCTAAAAAGCAATTTTACTGTTGAATATAACAACCAAGAGGATGACTTTCTAAAAATACTTAATAAAGCTCATAGTGATTGGGAAGATGCAGAGCTGTACTTTCAAAGTGTTACAGAACCAGACTTAATAGATTATGCAATATACAAGATGGAAGCAGCAAGAACAAAGTATGTATATTTACTAAAACAGGCAAAAGAAAAAGGAATAAAAGCAGAAAACCTAAGCAATAGCTTGTAATATTTTGTGAATATAAGCTATATATTAAATTATAGATATGGCTTGATAAAAAGAGCACCTATATCTATAATCAATATATAGAGGTGATGAATATGGGGCTAGGAATCGAATTTAGCGTAATAATTGCATTTGCTTTTGGACTTATTTTGCTATACCTTCTAGGCTGGCTTTTGATTATTCCAATAAAATATCTATTTAAGCTAATAGTTAATGGTATAATAGGTGGAGTCTTACTATTGATAGTAAATTTTCTAGGTGGATTCATAGGCATATATGTTGGAATAAACCCAGTAACGGCGCTTATAGCAGGATTCTTAGGGGTACCTGGAGTTATATTACTTATAGTGCTACAGTACATTTTATAAAGAAAAATAATTATTGCATTATGTAACACTCATTATTCCTACTTTTTCTAGAAACTTTTGTTACATTGTTGTATGATAGATAATATGTGATATTATATAATTATTATGTACTTGTTTACAGAAAGAGGAGGTTTATAATGAGTTTTTTTAAACGTATTTTTGGAGTTATATCCAAGCCAAAGGACACATTATCTGAGGTTGCAGCAGCTGCACCAATTTGGCAAGGGATATCAGTTTTAGTAGTAACAGGACTTCTTCCCATACTTTTTCTTTTTAATCAAGATTTGTTTATTAAGAATCTAGGAGCGGTTTCAAGCCCATATACGATTAATCAGATGATGATGCTAATGCCAGTAATAATGGTATTTTCAGTTTTTGGAGTAATGATACTTAGACCAATATTCCACTTTGTGTCAACATCAATATTTCATCTGTTAGCAGGATTTTTCGGGTACAAATCAGATGGGAAGGGGCTATTTTCAAGTCTAGCATTTGCTAATTTTCCGTCAATACTTTCATCAATTATATATCTGATACTCCTAGCATTAAATCTTACACCAATATCAATAATATTTAGCTTAGGTATCATGGTATGGGTAATAGTACTTAAAATATTAGCAATAAAATATTCTTACTCAATGAGTGGAGGAAAAGCTACTCTAATATATTTTTTGCCCACTATAACAATTATAGCTATAATAGGAATAATGATCTTACTTGGTATTTTTTCACTTGCACCAATTATGGGAATGCTAGAAGAAACTATAGGAATGTCTATGTAAACCACGGTTTAACCGTGGTTTTTGTCATATGGTCCTAAAAAATCTATATCCTAACAGAAAACCAAGGATATTTACATAAAAACCACCCATTGGTAATTTGAAATTTTCTAAATTTTCTGCTTTAATATATATAAGGATAAAACAAAAGGGGGAAATAACATGGCAGTACCTAAACTAAAAGCAGAAATAAGAAACAGTGCAGGCAGTAGAAACTCTATAAAGCTAAGAAATGAAGGATTTATACCAGGAGTGCTCTACGGTCACAATAAAGAAACAAAACCAATAAAAGTTAATAAGAATGAATTACAGAAGGTTTTAATCAAATATGGCAGTACAGGCACAATAAATGTAGAACTTGAGGATAATACAGTACCTGTACTTATAAAGGAAATTCAGAGACATGTAATTAAAGACTCGGTTCTTCATTTAGATTTGCAACAGCTTTCGGAAGATAAGAAGGTTAAGCTTCGTGTACCTATAGTTATTCAAGGAAGGGAAAAAGTCGAAAGATCAACTGGCATAGTTGAACAGCAGCTTATGGAGATGGAGATACAGTGTTTACCTAAGTACATAACACAAGCTGTGACAGTAGATGTATCTAAGTTAAAGTTTGGTGAAATCGTTACAATAAACGATCTAGATATTGCTAAGGATGAAAACTATGAAGTATTAACTGAGCTTAGTGAAGTAATAGTATCAATGACTGCGGCAAGTAAAGAGGAAGAACCAGTTGAAGAAAGAACTGTGCCTATATATGAGAGTACTAAAAGCATATTAGACAATTAAAGTAGTATAGCATGGATCAGTTGGAATTGCTTATTCCGACTGATTTTTTTGTAGTTTGAAAAAACTAAATGCATATATCCCTAATGTTTAAAAGGCTTGGATAATGGACATACTGAATAAGAAAGAACAAGGAGGGATATTTGTGCAAGGGAGCTTATTGAATAGCAATATTAGAAATGATGTTGGAAGCAATGCTTGTAACAGGTTAAGAAATACAGGCTGTATTCCTGGAGTTATGTATGGTCGTTTCTTTACAAATCATTCTATTCAGCTAGATAGCAAGGAACTAAATAATATAATTAAGAATCACGGGGAAAGCGCAGTAGTGCAGATAGTAGTTGATGGCATTACTTATCCTGCAATGATAAAAGAAGTACAAAGAGATGTAATGACAGGAAAAATACTACATGTTGATTTACAACAGGTATATGCAACAGAAAAAATACATACAGCAATACCAGTACTTTTAGCAGGGAAAGAAAAAGTTAATAGAGATGGAGTACTGCAGCAGCAGCTAAAGAAAGTGGAAATCGAGTGTTATCCTGCTAATGTACCTAAATTTGTTTCAATTGATGTATCGGACCTTGGTATAGGAGGAACGTTAAGAGTTTCAGATGTAGAGTTTGGAGAAGACTTTACAGTGTTAAATGATGCAGAAGAAGTTATAGTTTCACTTTCAACTGTCAATAACGTAGACGTAGATGAAGAAGAGGAAGAAGCTTCTGATGCATATAACAGCTTTTATACTCCAGACGTAGATTTACAAGAATAAGTGTAGCCAGCATTCCCAATGCTGGCTATTTTACTACTCTGAAATTAGTTTTTCTGGACAAATTCTCATTACGTAAATAAATGTTATTAGTTTTTGTAGCACCTTTTTTAGTTTTCATGAATATGGTTATGGAATCAGAAAGTATGAATACCTGAAAAATCAAAACTGGAACCAACAGTATCAACATTATAATTAATTTCATTCCATCATCCCCATTTTTTATAAATAATTACAAATTATCACGGTCTACTTACTTGTTTTTACATTATATCAAGAATAGCTTTTTTTTTCTATAGTAAAATTGGACTAATGTTGATGAATGCTGTCGATACAAATTTTTTTCAAATAAATTTGATATTTACACAGCATTTGTTTAAAATATAGACATTAAAATAAATATAAGAGGTTAGTAGAATGAGAAATATAGATGTTAAACTTGTTATAGAAAAAGTGAAAAGTATGTGTATTGAAGCCAACTATCAGCTTAGTGATGATGTAACAGCTAAACTAGCTGAAGCAGAGAAGACAGAAGAGTCTCCTATAGGAAAGGATATATTAAATAAAATAATTTTGAATACAGAGATAGCAAAAAATAAACGAATGCCCATATGTCAGGATACAGGAATGGCAGTGTTTTTTGTTGAAATAGGGCAAGAAGTTTATATAGAGAGCGGTAGTATTACGCAAGCTATTAACGAAGGAGTAAGATTAGGATATAGTGAGGGCTTTCTAAGAAAGTCTGTAGTGAGTGATCCTATTTTGAGGACAAATACAAAGGATAATACTCCAGCCATAATTCACTATGATATAGTTGAAGGTGACAGACTAAAAATAAGCTTTGCTCCAAAAGGATTTGGAAGCGAGAATATGGGCGGATTAAAAATGCTTAAACCTTCTGATGGAATAGATGGTGTCAAAGAGTTTGTTATAGAAACTGTAAAGAAAGCTGGTCCTAATCCATGTCCTCCTATTGTTGTAGGAGTTGGTATTGGAGGTACAATGGAAAAAGCGTGCATATTAGCGAAGAAAGCATTGTTTAGAGAAATGAATGCTTTTAGTAAGTATCATCATATAAAAACTCTTGAGGTTGAATTATTAGAAAGAATAAATAGATTAGGTATAGGTCCCCAAGGTTTAGGAGGGCGAACTACTGCTTTAGCAGTGAATGTTGAAGTTTTTCCAACACATATAGCTGGTCTGCCGGTAGCAGTTAATCTGAATTGTCATGTTGCAAGACATATGGAAATAGAATTGTAAAGGAGATATTTGCAAATGAATGATGTATTTATAAATACTCCACTAAATGAAGCTACAGTAAAAAAGCTTAATGCAGGGGATAGAGTTTATATAACAGGTACAGTTTATACTGCTCGTGATGCTGCTCATAAGAGAATGATAGAAGAACTGGATTCTGGAAAAGGTATGCCATTTGACATAAAGGATGCCATAATATACTATGTTGGACCTTGTCCGCCAAAACCTGGAGACATAATAGGTTCAGCTGGACCAACAACTAGCTACAGAATGGATAGTTATACACCTAAGCTTCTTAACCAAGGACTAAAGGGAATGATAGGGAAAGGATTGCGGTCAAAAGAGGTTATAGAAAGCATGGTAAAGAATAAAGCAGTGTATTTTACAGCTATAGGTGGCGCAGGTGCATTGATAGCTAATTGTGTGAAAGATACTGAGATAATAGCTTATTCAGATTTAGGTACAGAAGCTATTAGAAGGCTATATGTAGAAAACTTACCAGTCATTGTTACTATTGATTCCAGTGGCAATAATTTATATAATATAGAAAATCAAAAATATAAAAAGTGAAGAGGGGCGGCAAAATGAATACAAACGAAAGATCATTGTTATTACATGAAGAAAACAAAGGAAAGATAGGTATTAGATCAAAGGTCAGGGTTGAAAATAGAGAGGATTTATCAATAGCTTATACTCCAGGAGTTGCAGAACCATGTAGACGTATTTATAATGATAAAAATGATGTATACAAATATACATCTAAAGCTAATACAATTGCCATAGTAACAGATGGAAGTGCAGTACTTGGATTAGGTGATATAGGACCATATGCAGCATTACCAGTAATGGAAGGGAAATCCATATTATTTAAAGAGTTTGGAGATGTTGACTGCATACCTATCTGTATTGAATCTCAAGATGTAGATACAATAGTAAATACTATAAAGTTAATAAAACCTTCACTAGGAGGTATTAATCTAGAGGATATATCTGCGCCTAGATGCTTTGAAATAGAAGAAAGATTGAAAAGAGAAATTGATATACCTGTATTTCACGATGATCAGCATGGAACTGCAGTTGTAGTATTAGCAGGACTTATAAACAGCTGTAAATTAATTAATAAAAAATTAGAGTCGCTAAAGGTAGTGATAAACGGATCTGGAGCTGCTGGCATTGCAGTATGTAAGCTTCTTTATAATGTAGGCATAAAGGATATAATAGTTTGTGATAGACAAGGTGCAATATACAAAGGAAGAGAAAATTTAAACTGGATAAAAGAGGAGATAGCAGAAATAACAAATATAAACCTTGAAAAAGGAACCTTAAAAGATGTATTATTAGATAGAGACGTATTTATTGGCGTGTCTGCTGCTGGGGCCTTAACAGGTGAGATGGTTCAGAGTATGAACAAAGACTCTATAATATTTGCGCTAGCAAATCCTACACCAGAGATTATGCCTGATATAGCTAAGGACCATGGTGCTAGAGTCGTAGGGACTGGAAGATCTGATTTTAGTAATCAGGTTAATAATGTATTAGCTTTCCCTGGTATTTTTAGAGGAGTTCTAGACGTAGCAGCTAAAGAAATAACTGAAGAAATGAAAATAGAAGCAGCACATGCCATAGCAGACGTAATAAGTGAAGATGAGCTTAAAGAAGATTATATAATACCTGATGTTTTTGACAAAAGAGTTATGAACTCTGTTGCTGACGCTGTTAAGAGAGTCGTGGAAAACAACAGATAGCAGGAAGGGAAGGTCCATATGAAAAATGCTTTAAGAGTAGTTGTACAGAGAAAAGAAAGGCCTTTTTGGCAAATAATAGTTATGATACTAGCTTCTGTTGTACTAATTAACTACCTTATAACTCTATGTAACTTATTAGGGGAAAGATATGCTGGTATAGCCAGCTTAGGAATATTGCTTATATCATTGACCTTATGCACATTGATTATAATTAGACTTTTGTCATCATTTGCATATATACTTGATGGTGATAAAATTGTATTTGAGAGGCTACTAGGTAATAGGAGCAATATTATTTTATCGGTAAATCTTGCAGAAATCACTAAAGTATCTACTTATTCTGAAATTAATAATAATGATAATATTGCTTATACCTACAAGTTTGTTTGTGATAGAGAATATGACAAGATGTATATATGTGATTTTGAAAGAGATAGTAAGAAATATAGATTTATATTTAAACCTAGTGATAGGTTATTAGAACTTATTGAAAAGAGTATAGAGAATGTATCAAGGGACAGTATATAACTGTCCCTTGATTATTCTTATTCAATTATTATTTTAGTTTTATCTATAGCTTTAAGGTCTTTACAGCCAGTTAGTATCATTGCTTGTATTAGTTCGCTCTGCATTTTTTCAAGTATTACCCGCACACCATTCTCGTAGTCTCCATATGCTCCAATTATTACAGGTCTACCGATTAAAACAGCGTCTGCGCCAAGTGCAATCATTTTGAACACATCAACTCCTGTACGGATACCACTATCTACTAAAATAGTGATTTTGTCTTTAACCTTTTCCGCTATCTCATTAAGAACTGCAGCTGTACTCTGAGTATGGTCTAACACTCTTCCCCCATGATTTGATACGACTATGGCTTTAGCGCCTATTTCAACAGCCATCTCAGCTTCTTCTACCGTCATTATTCCCTTTAGGATGAAAGGCAAATTTGTTGAAGAAACTACTTCTTTTAAGTCTTCCTTTGTTTTTGGTCCTACAGGTTGTCCCTTAAGAGCCATTGTTACAAGACCAGCACCGTCAATATCCATACCAATACCAATAGGGTTAATTTTTTCAGCCATTCTTATGTTTTCTATTATTTTATTGTTTTCTCTAGGTTTTACTATTGGAATACCTTTACCATTTACCTTGCTTATTTTTTCAAGTCCTGTGGTATACATAGAGAGATCAGCTGAATCTCCTGTCATTGCAATAGTTCCAGCAGCTATACTACCATTTACCACAGCTTCAGCATACTCTTCCTCAGATAATGCACCACCCATATTAAAAGCATTTCCTGTAATGGGAGCAGTAATAATAGGCATTTGCAGTTTATTTCCAAAAATCTCAACTAACGTATCAGGATTTGTTGAGGAATGAATGGTTTTCATTCTTAGCTTAATTTTTTTTAAATCTTGAACATTGATTTTAAAAGAAGATGCAGTGCCTGTTCCTCCCATTCCAGGAACTTCACCAGCACAAGCGATCCCATTACATTCAGGGCATACTCTACAGTATCCTTTCATTTTTTCCCTAGCAATTTTTCTAATCTCACCTATATTCATATCAAGACTCCCTTTCATAATTATGTTATAGATTACCAGGTTTAAAACTGAGCTACTATTTGAATATAAACAAAAAAGATGAGAAAGTGCTTATGAGATTTTGTTAAGAAAACTAGGTGAAAGAAACGAAAAAATCTGTTTTTATATTTATCAAACCCAGCTTATGCTGACTAAGGAGTTGCAACGAAATCATAGATTTCTGTAACTCCATTATGTCTGAACAGGGTGTTTTTCGGAGCGAGTTTGCAAATTTTAAGATTTTTTCGTTGATAATCTTATAGCGCTCTCAAAAACCTTATCTCATGAACGTTCTTTTTTGTTTATATTTAAATTTAAACATCGGTTATTTATAATATACTTTAATTTTATCATATACTTCAAAAGTTATAAATGTAAACTCAATGAACAAAACCCTAGGTTGCTGAACCTAGGGCTGGTTTATTTTAATTAGTATTATTTGCTTTTTCTATTTGAGTAAGGACTAATTGTTCATATTCATTTTCATAATAAGAGAACTGTACTTTATCATTTGCTTTGATGTCATTAATAACAGCTTTTACGTCCTCTGATAGTCTGAAAGCGTTAGCGACGCCATCAACCATAATTTCGCAAGAATTACTATCCATCAAGCCTACATACACGCCTGTTTTCTCAGTTTGCTCTTGGATAGAATTCTTATTTTCTTCTATTGTAGGGTTTTCAAAATCCCCTAAAGCTACATCTCTTTCGTCTTTTTGTATTTTTACTAGTATGTTTGGGTAAGTTAATATTTCAGTAACCATTTGCCCTTCTTTAGGAGTATTAACTTTAGCATTGACTACAATTTTATCTTCTTTTCCCTCAATTGATACTATATCAACATCATATCCTCCAGTGGGTTTTTGACCAGCACTGATTAGTATATATTTATCCTCATCAGAGTCAAATGAGAAGACACCTTTAGACTGCCAATTTTTTTCATACCATTGTTTAACTTTGTTGTCATCTATAGAATTTGTATCTACTGCTTCAAAAGTTAGATTTCCCATTTGAGGTTCAGTTTTCTTATTGGGTGAACATGCTGAGAATACAAATGTAGCCATAATTACAGCTAGTACTAATGCTATTGCTTTGAAATTTTTCATAGAACTCACACTCCTTGAATAGTTTATTCATATTTTAGACGTATATTATTATTATTTGTTCCAATAATTAAAAATCCTTCATATTTGTTAAAATTCTTTATGGAATATATTAGAAAAACAAGAACAATGGTCATGCAATACGAATAAAATATATTATAGAGGCAATAATCAAAAAAGTGAAACTTAATTTACGACTAAAATTAAGGGGTTGATGTTTTGAATCTCAAAATATGTAGGGCATGTAATGAAGAAAGAAATGATGGGATAAATATACTAGGGATACATATATGCCAACAATGCATAGACTCGATATCAGAAACAGAAATAGAAGATATAAAATACGAATACTACAAGTCTGTTATAAGAAAAATATGGCTTGACTATATAATTGCAGACAAAGTATAAAAAAAGATATAGGGAAAACTGAGACTGCTGAAAAAGTCTAAGAAAAAGAAAAAACCTTACTATGAAAAAATGATGAGGTTCTTTTCTTTATTCAAAAAGGAAAAAGATGACTTGTGTTGAATATAATAAGTGAATATTTATTAGCATGGTTATGGTGTTGCGAACTCATCAGGCCCCTTTGGCATACAGCTACAAGGGGACATATCAATATTTACAGTGAATATCAAGAGGATATTGACAATCCTAGGAGATAAATAATAGCTATAATAGCAAAAAGCACATCAATATTTTCAAATTAATCGTGAAAATATTGATGTGCTTTTAAATTTTACCTAGATGGCTAACTAAATTAGCTTATTTTTTTAGCAGTCTCAGATCAATATATCTTTTTTTATGCAAGTTGTGCCAGTTTTTGTACCACTTATGTCTAACGGCTTGTTCTGAAAATGAGATTATGGTATTTTTAATTTAACAGCTAATATTTAAAAGAAAGAAACTACATGAGTCAGCACGAAAGCTTATCCTCAAAGATTTAGTAAAGGAATACGAAAATGGGGAGCTTCTAAAATCGTTGTTTTAAATCCAACAGATGAGGTCAAAGATTTACATGAAAATGATATTATATAAATTTTTGAATAATAACTTTGTTCTGCAAAATAAAATTATAATTGATGATGCTTCCAAAGAAATAAATATGGCATAAATCCTTAACCTGTGTTAAATAAAAGTTACCACACAAATATTCAACAAGGGGGTAAGAATTATGCCTTATACAACTACAATATTGTAAAGCCAAATCAGCATATTTACAACTATATTGAAGATGTAAATTATGGAATGTCTAAACCACAATTAAATCATTTAAGCAACCTAGTGTGTGGTCTAGTTGCTGTACGTGGCAACAAATCAATATCTTCAGTTTCTAACGCTATCTTAACTGCTAAAGATAGCAGTAGCATTTACAGGTTCCTTAGTGCCTCCAAATGGGATGACAAGCTTTTAAATAGAAATCGTATTGGACATTTAAATCTCTTGTTAATGCTAGAAGTTATTATAAATAATTTTTAATCTTAAACTTGTTTATCTATATATTAATAGTTTATTTGGTATAATTAAATTCTGAAACATTTATGTATATCTCATAGTTGCTCTTTGTGTCAGAGCTTAATTATAATAGGATTTTGTATAGATGTTTTTTATTTTATTCAATTGTAAAATTATAGAAGCATTTTTGTGCTATTATATTATGAAAAAACTGGAATTATCTTATTAAGAGTCCTTGAAGTAGAGGAAGCTATGGCTATTTTGAGTACCTAATGGTCTGAGTATTTAACAAATCTATGAATAAATATTAAAAAATATAATTTCAGCAAAAATATAATTTTTACTGGAATTTTGATGCTAAATCTCCAAATATTTATTCTTTTAATTTACAGAAAAAGAAAATTATGGTACAATCATTTTAAATAGATGTAAAAAAATAAAAAGGAGTGTTCGGGGGGGAATACGATTGTAATTTATTTTTCTACAAAGGAGAAAGTTAATTACTGTAGGATAAGTACAATTACTAAAAAAATAGGGGGTAATTAGTATGCAAAGAAAAACATTTAGAAAGAAAAGCTTTGTTTTTATTCTTTTATTATCGTTAATCTTTACATCGCTACCACAAATGGGTATGGCTAGCAGTTTTGAAGAGATCAATGAGGTTGATAAGGAAGCTGTAAGAACACCTGATAACAATTTATTTGAGAAAGTAAGTCCAGGAAGTATACTTGAAGATGATAGTTCTGTAGAGATTCAGATGCTTCCTATTATTATAGGTGCTTTTAAATATGAAATTACTACTTCAGATGAAGGACAATATTATTTTCCTAGTCAACCTTTTGAAACTATAACAAATAAAACTAGTGAAACAATGGACATAAGCGATACATTTTCTAAGAAAGCTTATGTGAAACTATCAGGTTCCATAGCTTGCGAATCTGAAGGAAAGGCTACAATCAAAAGTGAATTTGGATTTGACTATGACTATGAAAATACCTTTTCTAGAAAAGTAAGTCTTAAATTAAAAAGTGGAAAATCATTGAAATTATTTGTAGAATATCAGAAAATTATAATAACAGAAAAGGAATATATTTTAGATCCTTCAGCTCCGGGGAACTATAGATATAATAAAACAAGAAGAAAAACTGTTTACAAACCTACAGGAGTAGTATACGAGGAGGTATAAAGGAGTTCCTGACCAGATCAAACTTATAGAGGGCTGCTATCCATTTGGAATCCTTTTTGTCGTTTTTTTACCTTTAATAGCCTTGACATATTTGGGGTGTGTAAGGCAAACATTAATGTCATTTTCAAGGTAATTAAAAATAGGAATCCAATACTTACCAGTAAATTGCATACAAACATGATAGCAGTTATTTTCTATAAGCCAGTTGTGAAATTTTTCAATATCGCAATTGATGGTTGAGAAAGATTTTTGCTGATAAGTGGGAATTCCAATATTATCAGTAGATACGATGGTTGCAATAATAAGATTTTTGTGGACGTCAACTCCACAACAGATGGGGTAAACTAACTTCATCATAATAAACACCAACTTTGAAGATTATAAAAAGGAACAGTAAAATTGACTGTCATCCAGAGTCTTATTAAATGGCTTAATAACCAATTATAAGTGTTCGGGCTCAATGTCCCACTTGCTTGTACTTGTAAGGATGACGGCACATATAATTATACGGGGTCGAAATAAATTCGCTACTCCTCCTTCCGTGCTCTGTAGTATATTACTGTTCCATAAGAAGATATTAAAACAAAAAGAGGAGAGGCGCAACAATTTTTTCATAACTTGTTTGTGCCTTGAGCGAAGCGAAAGGAATGGGGAAAATTATGAAAAATTTCGCTACTATTTCTTATATAATTTTTACAATAAATTTAATTCTGGTTTATGTATACATTTATTTCTTTCAACCGTATATGAAAATGATTTATCTCATAAATTTAAAGTCTAATTTATTTGATGAAAAGAACATTTCCATTACTCTAGTTCCGACATTTTTATTATTAGTAATTTCTATATACAAGACTAAAAAAGATCGCTTTTAAAGAGACTGCTGAAAAAGTCTAAGAAAAAGAAATGAACCTTATCATGAAAAATGATGAGGTTTTTTCTTTGTATAAAGAAAACCACCAGCTAAGCTGGTGAGTTCTGAAGAGCTTAAGCGATGAGGAGAAAATAAAAACCTCCATTTGGTATAATAGAATAGGTTTCGCCGACCGAATCTATTAATCAAAGGAGGTTATCCTAAATGGATAGTAATAGTTTATCACATACTAAATGGAATTGTAAGTATCATATAGTTTTTGCACCTAAGTTTAGGAGAAAAGATATATATGGAAAGAAAAAAGCAGAGATAGGAAAGATATTAAGACAGTTGTGTGAGTCGAAGGAAGTTCAAATAATAGAAGCAAACGCATGTCCAGATCATATACATATGTTAGTATCAATTCCACCAAAGATGAGCGTGTCAAGCTTTGTAGGATATTTAAAAGGTAAAAGCAGTTTAATGATATTTGAAAAATTTGCAGATTTAAAGTATAGGTATGGAAATAGAAATTTCTGGTGCAGAGGCTATTATGTAGATACAGTAGGAAGGAATAAAAAAGCAATAGAAGAGTATATAAAAAGCTAGATGAATGAGGATATGGCATCAGATCAAATAAGTATAAAAGAATATATGGACCCTTTTAAGGGTAGCAAGTAAAGAATTTTATGCGGTTGGCGAAACAAAAAAGCGCCTTAAGGCGCAATGCTGGTAACATGCCCTTATAGGACGATAGAAATACCACCAGCTAAGCTGGTGGATATTTATTTATTCAAAAAAGGGTAATTAGATTATCATCCCATTGTGAATTACTTAAGAATTTGTAAATACTACTACTATCTTTAGCCGATAGAACAGCTTTAGAAACTAAATATATTGATTTATTGCCATCTACGGTTATTAGACCATACATTAGATTACTTAAATGGTCTAACTATGGTTTAGACATTCCATAATTTACATCTTCAATATAGTCGTAAAGTTCTTCGTTTGGATTTACAATATTAGTAGTTGTATAAGGCATAATTCTCAAACCACGTTATATATTTGTGTGGTAACTTTTATTTAACACAGGTTAAGGATTTATGCCATATTTATTTTTTGGAAGCACTACCAATTATCATTTTATTTTTGCAGAACTAAAGTTAGCTATCTATTTCCCGACTGCTCCTTTTAGATTTTACCTAAATAGCTGACTAAATTAGCTTATTTTTCAGCAGCCTCGAGAAAATCCTATATCTTTTTTCATGCACTAATCAAAAATAAAGGAAAATTAGCGATATAAGTAGAAATAATACATGGGAGGAAATATGAATGAATACACCTATTATAAATGGGCTTAAAAAATATATAGAAGAAAACAATGTAAGGTTCCATATGCCAGGACATAAAGGTAAGGAGCTAATGAGATATATATCTGATATGATACCACAAATAGATGTAACTGAGGTAGAAGGTACAGATAACCTTCATAATCCCAGCTCAATAATACAAGAGAGCATGAACTTAGCGGCAAAAACATTTGGGGCAAAAAAGACATTCTATTCAGTAAATGGAACTACAGGAGGCATTTATGCTGCCATAACGTCAACAATTTCTCCTAATGGAAAAATTCTTATACAAAGAAACTGCCATAGGTCAGTATATAATGCACTAATACTTGGGCGTATAAAACATAAATACATATATCCAGAATATAGTCATAAAGACCAAATAATTACTTCTGTAAAACCAGAAGATATAGAAGTGCAACTTAAGGAAGATGACGAAATAGAAGCAGTAGTTATTACCTATCCATCATACTATGGGATATGCTGTGATATAGAAAAAGTTTCACAGATAGTACACAAATATAATAAAATATTGATAGTTGATGAAGCTCATGGAAGTCATCTTAAATTTAATGACAAGCTTCCTAAATCATCATTGGAAGCAGGAGCAGATATAGTAATACAAAGTACCCATAAAACTCTGCCTGCTTTTACTCAGAGTTCTATGATTCACGTAGGGTCAGATCGGGTAGATATAGAAAAATTAAGAATTATGACATCCTTTTTTCAGACAACTAGCCCATCATATTTGCTAATGGCTTCTATAGACTATGCTAGAGCATATATGGAAGGTAAAGGCAAAATAAGATTGGATATTTTAATTTATAGCATAGAAAAATGGTGTGCGTATATGAAAAGTATAAAGGGAGTAAAGATTTTTGATAAAGACAAAATATCTGGGGCTAGCTTTTATGATTTTGATATGACAAAAATCCTTATAAGTATTAAAGGAATAAGCGGTTTTTATCTTGAAAGAATATTAAGAGAAGAATATAGCATACAGCTTGAAATGAGTGATAGTTACTATGGAGTGGCACTTACATCTTTAATGGATGATGAAGAGAATTTACAGAAGCTTGCAAATGCTGTAGAAGAAATTACCAAAAAATATTGCAATGATAATGAGTTACTGAATAATATAGATATAAGATATATTTATCCTGAGATTAAGATGTCCTTATACGACGCATTTTATAGTAATAAGATAGATATAGCCTTAAATGACAGTGTAGGAAAAATTTCAGCAGATTTTATTATACCTTATCCTCCAGGAATACCAGTGGTTTGCCCTGGGGAACAGATAACAGAAGAAATAGTTAAATATATAAATAGCCTGAAGAAAAATAATATACAAATATTAGGCTTTTTAGACTATAATAAAGAAAAGATAAAAGTAGTAGAATGAAGAAAAATACTATCTGATAAAGCTCACTGAAAGGATGATTGACAATGAAAGGCTGCTTTATAACTATAGAAGGACCAGATGGTTCTGGTAAAAGTACTATTACTAAGCTTTTATCCAGTTATCTAATAGATAAAGGCCATAGTATAGTATTAACAAGAGAGCCAGGAGGAACTAAAATAAGTGAGGATATACGAAAGATTATTTTAGACAATACAAATACTGACATGTCATATGTAACAGAGGCATTATTATATGCAGCATCAAGAGCACAGCACGTACACGAAAAAATTATTCCCGCAATAAATGCTGGAAAGATAATAATATGTGATAGATTTGTACTTTCAAGTCTTGTATATCAAGGAATTGGCAGAGGGTTAGGGGTAGAAAAAGTAAAAGAAATTAATGATTTTGCAATACAGGGCGTTGAGCCAGACTTAATACTATTTTTTGACATCGATCCTGAAATAGCACTGAGTAGAAAAACTAGAAGAAACAAAGGTGATAGACTAGAACGAGAAGATTTAACGTTTCACCAAAAGGTGTACGAAGGCTATCTAAGCCTTAAAGAGATATATGGTGGCAAGATCAAGACTATAGATGCGAGAAAGACTAAACATGAGACATTTGAGCAAGTTAGAAATATAGTCGATAAATTATTAGAAGGAGAAAGGGAGGAATAGTTATGAAGCTTGTGATAGCCATTGTTCAAGATGAAGATGTATCAAAGCTTATAGATGAACTTACCACAAAAGAGTTTAGAGTGACTAAGTTGGCATCCACGGGAGGTTTTCTTAAATCAGGTAATACAACATTGCTTATTGGTGTAGAAGAAAGTAAATTAAGTAATGTCATGGGGATTATTGAAGACATATGTACAACAAGAGAAATAACAACAGCGATGCCTTCAATGCCAATGACGCAAGATACTTATGTACCATATCCATATCAAATAAAAATTGGAGGAGCAACTATATTTATACTTGATGTAGAAAGATATGAAAGAATATGATCAGAATTTTAAAATCTAAAATTACTGTTATGCCACCAAATAATGAAGGGAGGTAAATTTATGAAACTTGTGATAGCCATTGTTCAAGACGAAGATGCTCCTAAGCTAATTGAAAAATTGATGAAAGAAGGTTATGGAGTAACAAAGCTAGCGTCAACAGGAGGTTTTTTAAAGTCCGGTAATACTACTCTTTTCACAGGAGTAAACAAAGAAAAACTAGATGATGTAATTAAACTAATAGAAGAAGTTTGTAAATCCAGGAAGCAGTTTACTACTGCACCTACACCTGCCTCTTGGGCATCAGGAGTATATATGCCTTATCCAGTAGAAGTACAGGTTGGAGGAGCGACAATTTTTGTTGTAAATATTGACCGGTTTGAAAAAATATAGGAGAGATTTGAAATGAAAATAAACGATATACTAAATAATACTGCTCAAACGATAGATATGAGCAATAAACATGCTTCTGTAAAAAGAGAATATATTAAAAGTAGTTTTAATGATGAGCTTAAAAACCTAGATGAGCTTAATGTAAAGCAGAGACTTGAGGGTTTGCTTAAAAAACTTGACAAACAGGCAGATAGACTTTCGAAAAACATGGATATAAAGGAAGTATTAGTCTATAAAAGACTAATATCGGAATTTCTTAAAGAATCAGTTAATTCTATGGTGAAATTTAGTAAAAATAATTTTCTTGATAGAAGAGGCAGACATAGGGTTTATGCTATAATAGAAAGAGTAGACGAAGAGTTAGAAGGACTTACTAAGGACGTACTATCCAAAGAGAAAGATAATATAAAAATATTGAAAAGAATAGACGATATAAGAGGATTGATTCTAGATATATACATGTAGCGGAGGAATTATATGGATTTTAATGATATAATAGGACATGAAAAGATTAAAGAAAATCTTCAAAGTGCAATAAAAAATAGTAGTGTAACTCACAGTTACCTTTTTGAAGGTCCTCGCTCTATTGGAAAAGAAAAGCTAGCTAAAGTGCTAGCTAAAACTTTGTTATGTAAAGCCAGTGGAGCCAAACCTTGTAATACCTGCACATCATGTATAAAGTTTGATTCAAACAATCATCCAGATTTTTTTATAGAGGAGCCACAGGGGGATTCGTTTAAAAAGGAACAGATAGAGGAAATTCAGAGGTCGATGAGAATGCTTCCTTATGAAGGAAAGAGAAAAGTATACATTCTCAATGATGTTAATAAAATGACACAAGAAGCACAGAATAGCTTTTTAAAGACTCTAGAAGAGCCTCCTGCTTATGTAGTTATTATTATGACGGTTATTAACAGTTATAGTCTACTGCCAACTATAATATCAAGGTGTCAAATGCTAAAGTTTACACCTATGCAAAATAGAAAAATAGAGGAAGCTCTTATAAATATGTATGGTAAATCATCCCATGAAGCAAGATTTATAGCTTCATTCTCAAATGGAATAATTGGAAGAGCCATAAGTCTTTCACAGTCGGATGAGTTTAAGAAATTAAGAGATGATGTTATATCAATAATAGATTCTACTATTAATAGTGATAGTTTTAAAGTATTTTCAATAAGTGAGTTTTTTGAGGACAAAAAAGAAATTATTGAAGATATATTAGATATTATTTTAATATGGTTTAGGGACCTGCTTATATATAAAGAAACAGGTGATAGCAGGTTTCTGATAAACATGGATAAAATTGACATCGTGTCTAGTCACTGTAGCAAATTACCAAAACAAAAAATACATGATATAATAGAGGTTGTAAGAAGCACCAAAGATAATATATATTCAAAAGTGAACTATCAATTATCTATTGAAGTTATGCTTTTAAAAATGCAGGAGGTATAGTAGGATGGTAACTGTTGTGGGAGTGAGATTTAAGAAAGCAGGGAAGATATACTATTTTGACCCTGATAATATATATATAGAAAAAGAGAATTATGTCATAGTTGAGACCGCAAGAGGTGTAGAGTTTGGGCAAGTAGTGGTTGGCCCCAAAGAAGTTTCAGAGGATGAAATAGTTCCTCCATTAAAAAGAGTTTTGAGAATAGCAACTGATGAGGACATAGCCTTTAACGAAGAGAACAAAGCAAAAGAAGAGCAGGCATTTGAAGTTTGTTTTCAGAAAATAGAAGAGCATGGTCTTGAAATGAAGCTAATAGACGTAGAATATACATTTGATAATAACAAAGTAATATTTTACTTTACTGCAGATGGAAGAGTAGATTTTAGAGAGCTAGTAAAAGATCTTGCTGCAATTTTTAAGACAAGAATCGAACTTAGACAGATTGGAGTAAGGGATGAATCCAAAATGATAGGTGGATTAGGCCCTTGTGGCAAATCTCTTTGCTGTTCAACATTTTTAGGAGAATTTGAGCCAGTATCTATTAAGATGGCTAAGGAACAGAATCTATCTTTAAATCCTACAAAGATTTCAGGGATATGTGGAAGATTGATGTGCTGTTTAAAATATGAACATGAGATGTATGAGAAGATACTTGAAAGGCTTCCTGAGATTGGGTCTATTGTAATGACTCCACAGGGAAAAGGAATAGTTATAGAAACGAATACACTCCTAGAAATAGCAAAAGTTAAAGTGAAGCTGCCTGATGATACTGACGAAATAATACCATTTGCTATAGATGAAATAGAACAGGTAGAAAAAAATAAGAAAGCTAGAAATGAGAATAAAAACTTTGAAATAGAGAATATAGAAGGATTAGATGAATTGCTGAAAGAGGACTAAAAATTTAGTCTTCTTTTTTTGCTTTAAATCTTCACTTTCTATTTGTGCTTCTACGGAAAAATTGTCCGTAATAATTGCACATAATTAAAAAGCTTTTAGAATAAGATTAATTAATCCTGCAATGGGAAATTTCCGTTAATAAAGTATTGCGTTTATTTTGTTTGTAGACTTCATCTGAGTCGAATCTTAATGAATAAAATAATTATAGTATTAAAATAAGAAAAGAAGGTGGGCAATAATGATTGCCGTTAGTAGACAAGAATATAAATACTATATAAACCAAAAGCAGTATTACTATATAAAGAATATGTTGCAGAGTTTTATGAATCGTGACTTGCATTGCTCAAGCTCAGGTGAGTATAGAGTGAGAAGCTTATACTTTGATTCGGCAAATAATAATGATTTCAATGATAAATTAAGTGGAATTACTAGCAGGAAGAAAATTCGACTTAGATTATATGATACAAGTGATAGCGTAATAAAAGCAGAAATAAAAAACAAGTACAAGGATTATATATATAAAGAAACAGGCTTATTAAAAAGAAATGAAGCAGATAACATTCTATTAGGAAAATATGATTTTCTAGAGAAAGTTAATGATGAAATACTTGCAAAACTATACATATATTTTAAGAAACAATATATAAAGCCTGTTACGATAATTGATTATGAAAGAGAAGCATACATACTGCCATTTAACAATATCCGGATCACATTTGATAAAAATATCAGAGCAAATAATTATGATTACAACATATTTGATGATGCTTTATTATTTACTCCAGTTATCGATCCAGGCAAATATATTCTCGAAGTAAAATTTAATCAATTTTTGCCAAGATTCATAAGTGGTGTTTTATCATCATGCCAGTTAAATAGAACGTCAATTAGTAAATATTGTATTGCAAGGTACTTTGAAAGTTCTTTTTAGGGGGTAATTATGTGAATATTTCAAAATTCAAGCAAATACTAGATACAAACATTGAAACAGTGCTTATGACTGATGTGATAGTTAATTTTGTAGTAGCCCTTATAATTGCTCTATTTATATTTATTATTTATAAGAAAACATTTTCTGGGGTGTCATATTCTAAGAGCTTTAATATAACATTAGTTCTAGTTACTTTAGTCACATCAATGGTCATTATGGTTATTGGAAGTAATTTGGCTTTGTCATTAGGTATGGTTGGAGCGTTATCTATTATTCGTTTTAGATCGGCTATTAAGGATCCAAAAGACAGCGGATATCTTTTTTGGGGTATTGCTGTAGGATTAGCTACTGGAACAGGGATTCATTTAATAGCGATTATTGGTTCAGCGATTATAGCTATTGTTTTAATCTTGCTAAATATAAATGTATTTAATGATAGAACATATTTATTAGTAATTAAGGGAGATAGTTTTAAGGAAGATGATGTTTATAAGGTTATAAAAGATTGTACGAAAAGAAATAAATTAAAAATGAAAAACACGGCTATTGGTCAAAAAGAACTTGTTTTTGAGGTTTTTCTCAAGAATAATGAAGAAGAAACTATAACGAATATGCTTTCATATATAGAACATATTCACTCAGTTAACATTGTGGCCTACAATGGAGAAATTAGTGATTAAAATAAGTATGAGAGGAGGCTCTAATGAAAAAATTACTTGCCTTTTTTAGTATTTTTTTACTATCAAGCTGTATTGTAGGTATCATTTTTTTTACATCATTATATACTAAAGGATTAGCAGGAAATGAAGGCTCAAAAATAATTATAACAGAAGTAATGTCAAGCAATGCTGCAACACTCTTTGATCAAGATGGAGATTCTACGGATTGGATAGAAATCTACAATTATGGAGATGTAGAAATAAATTTGAGGGGATACGGACTTTCAGATCAATCAGATGCTTTATTAAAATGGACTTTTCCTGAGCTGGTTATAAAGCCCAATGAATATATTATAGTGTATGCAAGTGGTAAGAATGTTGTAAGAAATGATGAAATACATACAAATTTTAGGATAGAGAATACTGGGGAAACATTATTACTTACTCAACCTGATAAATTTGTAATCGATAAAGTCTACATAAAAGCTTGTCCCAAAGATTTATCTTATGGCAGACTATCGGGAAGAGACAAAGAATTAAGTCTTCTAGCTATACCAACTCCCAGTCAACAAAATGTTAATGAAATCATTTATGAGGAGAATAAAACGTCTGAACTGAACACACCAGATTTTTCGGCTGAAGGGGGCTTTTATACACAGGCTTTTGAATTGGAGATATCTTCAAAAGATGAAAGTACAGATATTTATTATACGCTAGACGGTTCAGAGCCTACAATTAGATCTTTAAAGTATAAACAACCTATTAAGATCAGCTCACTCAATGGCCAACCAAATGTTCTTTCAGAAATTAAACAAGCTTCTTTTCAAGTTACAGATAATAGTCCTTTGTATAAACCGAAAGGAGAAGTTTTTAAGGCTACTACCGTAAGGGCTAGAGCTTACAAAGAAGGATATCCGTATAGTGATATCGTAACTTATACGTACTTTGTAGATGAAAATATAATGAATCGATTTTCCTTACCGATTATCTCAATAGTGACTGAGAGAAAGAATTTATTTGATATGAATACTGGCATATATGTGACGGGTAGAATTTTTGAGCAATTTTTGAAAGACAATGCTAATGCTGAACTAACAGGTTCAATACCTGCTAATTATAACCAAAAAGGTAGAAGATGGGAAAGAAAAGTATCAATAGAATTCTTTGAATCAGGGGGACAATTAGCATATAGAAGCGACGTAGGGTTAAGAATATTTGGAGGATGGTCTAGAGCTAATGCTCAGAAATCATTTAAAGTAATCTCTAGGGATATCTATAGCAAGAATGACACGATAACGTATAATATGTTTATATGGCTTAAAGATCGTTATGGCAAGCCTATTACTTCATTTAAAACTTTCTTACTTAGAGCAGGCGGAAATGACTGGAACGATACTTTAATTAGAGATGGATTAATGCAAGAATTGGTTTCTGATACAAGTATTGATACGCAAGCTTTTAAGCAAATAATACTTTTTATTAATGGTGAATACTGGGGAATTTATAATCTAAGGGAATCAATAGATGAGTATTATCTATTCAATCATTATGGTATAGATCCTAAAGAATCTATAATTTTAGAAAACTTTACAAAGTTATCACATGGAAAGAGCGGGGATGAAAAGGATTTCATCAATTTGCTAGAATATGTTGAAGACAATGATTTGAAGCAAAAAGAGTGTTATGACCATGTTACAACTAAAATAGATTTAGCAAATTACATTGAGTATGTAGTAAGTCAAATTTACTATGGAAATACCGACTGGCCAGGAAACAATCTAAAATTATGGAAAAAGAGAATTGAACATTACGATAGAAGCGCGCCTTATGGGCATGATGGCAGATGGAGGTTTTTTTTATACGATACAGATGTTGGATTTAATATGTATCCTGATTTTCTTGGAGGTATAAAAAATGATACATTAGCGATGGCAACAGAAAAAAATTCTGGAGTAGATTGGCCAAATCCACCATATTCAACAATACTACTTAGGAATTTGCTTGATAACGAAGAATTTAGAAATCAATTTATCAATACCATGGCAGACTGGTTAAATACCAGATATCATCCTGAAAGTGTAAAGAATGAAATAGATGAAAAGGTTAATCCAATTGATTTAGAAATGAAAGAACATTTAAACAGATGGAATTCTATTGCTGGTGGATATGAAGACTGGAAAGATGAAATTGATACTTTGTATAGCTTTAGCTATGAGAGGAATAAATATGTAAAAGAACACATTCAAAATTATTTTAAACTACAAGGAACATCTGCTATTACTATAGGACATAACATTGAACACGGACTAATATCTATAAATTCTATAAAAAACATAGAGTTTATAAATAATAGCTGGCAAGGAGAATATTTTATAGGTATACCAATAGAATTAAAAGCTATTACCAAGCCAGGATATGTTTTTGATAAGTGGATTATTGATGGGCAAGAAATTAAATCTAGTGAAACAACACTAGTGCCTTCTCGGGCGGAAACTCATATCTCTGTGTGTTTTATTAAAAAATAGGCCTAAATAAAGTGAGTATGATCTATGGATAAGGCAGAACTTACTCACTTTATTTTTGGGGATTAAATAACTGTTTTTCTAATACCCTTACATAATCAATTTCAAAATACTGTGGGAAAACTGCACTTTGATCAGGATTTCCTGGCCAATTACCACCTATTGCAGTATTGATATAAAGATATAGGCTTTCGCTAGGAGAAATATCAATTTGAAACTTTAAATCATTATCTATCATCCATCTGATACCTGTTTCATCCCATTCTACAGAATATATATGAAACTCTTGAGTAAAATCAGGACCTTCAAAAAATGAATATTCCCTCATAGTCTTGTCAGATTGCCAATGATACACCATCCAAATCTTAGTAGGTTCATCGCCTAACATTTCCATTATATCTATTTCAGGAAGATAATCATTTTCTGAAGATAATAGCCAAATGGCAGGGAATATTCCTTTTCCTCTGGGTGTACGAGCTTTTACCTCTACTTTACCATACTTAATCTCTAGCTTATCTTTAGTGTTTACGGCTCCCGAAGTATATAAGCTATTTTCATAATTTTGTTTATGACTTGTAAGTATTAAATGTCCGTCTTTGACAAGAACATTTTCACTTATATAATACTGAAGTTCATTATTTTTAAAAGAAGGTGCCTCGACGACATTCCATCTTTCTTTATCGATTAAATCTGTGTCAAATTCATCGTGCCATACTAAATTCCACCCAGGATATAGTTCATTTTCAATTTTATCGCGTATAACAGCTGAATTTATTATATAGTCTTCAGTATTTTGCATGTTATCTATCTCTGTTTCTGCTATTTTAGCTTTTAATGCTTCCAATGATTTTGATATGGGTTTATCCATATTATTAAGCTTATAAAGAATTAATAATGCAAATAATATACTTATTATACCAGTAATGAGCAAAAATTTTTTTATGAAATCACCTTCTTATAAATTTAATCTTAGTTTCATAATATTTCAAAGCTTCATACAAGTATTTTGTTTATACATATGTAACAAAATTATCAGTTATTAACATTATATTCATAGGAAGCATATTATCTTAATACAATATATAAATATCTTTAAAAAGGGTGGAAAGATGAAAATATTTGCTGTTTTTTTACTTGTATTAAGCATAATTTTTCCCATATTTCATTTACTAAATGTTATAATGTCATCAAAAGCTAATATGATATACAAAAGTAAACATCTAAAATCTGGAGTAACCATATTAATACCTTGTTTTAATGAAATGAAAATAATAGAGCGCTCAATAAAGGGTGTTAATCATATAGACTATAACAATTATGAAGTCATATATATCAATGATGGGTCTAGTGATCTGACGTTTCAACTATTAAAGAAAAATTTAAACTTAATACCTGCTAAAAAAGAGCCTATTAACAAGCTAGAGTACAAAAGTATTAAGGGCTTTTACCAATCGTTACTCTTTGATAATATCTATGTTATTGACAAAGATAACGGAGGAAAGGCAGATAGCCTTAATGCAGGTATATCATATTCAAGTAACGAATTAATTATCACCCTAGATGCTGATAGTATTTTGGCCCCTAATTCTTTAGAAATATTAAATAGTGTTTTTTATGATAGCAGCATTGTTGCTGGGGGAGGATTAGTAAAAGTTTTGCAAGGATATAATGGAGATGGAATTGAAACAAAAAGAATAACTAACCTAATAAAACTACAAACATTAGAATACCTTAAAGGTTTTTTTATTTTAAAGGCATCTTTGTCAAGAATAAACGCAATGCAAGTCATCTCAGGAGCGTTTGGAATATTTAGAAAAAGTATACTTATGGATGTGGATGGATATAGAAATACTATTGGTGAAGACATAGATATAACAATAAAGATACAACAAAAAATCATGAATGATAGTAGTAAAAAAGTTGTATTTATTCCTGAAGCAGAGTGTTACACAGAATGTCCTGAAAGCTTCAAAGATTTATATCAACAAAGAATAAGATGGCAAAAAGCTTTTATGGACTGTATTATAAGATATGGATATACACTATTAAAAAACATATTTGTAAGTAAACTAGCTATTTTTATGCTTATGGATGCATTTCTTGTAGGAACTATAGCAACATTTTTTACGATTGGCTCTTTTTTATTCTTATTTCTTTTCACTGATACATTTAAAATGGCTCTGTTAATATACACTATTGTCTCAACTCTTATATATTTATCACATAACTTAATTGCTTTATCTATGTCAAGTGTAACTAGGGAAATAAAATCTACTAAAACGAAATTATCCATAGCCACAACTGTTTTAATAGACATCTTAATTTGGAGATTTATAAACTGTTTTTTCATTATTGCAGGCACATTATCCTATCCTTTTAGTAAAAAATGGATTAAGATTGAGAGA
The DNA here is from genome assembly GCF_050433385.1 of Brassicibacter mesophilus. Classification (NCBI taxonomy): domain Bacteria; kingdom Bacillati; phylum Bacillota; class Tissierellia; order Tissierellales; family Thermohalobacteraceae; genus Brassicibacter; species Brassicibacter mesophilus. Next base: position 16,311 of record NZ_JBNPXI010000008.1, on the reverse strand, counting down.
TCTGAGCAAATCTATGAGTATGTTAGTGAATACAATGAAACTTAATAATAGGTAAAATATTAAAGTACTCAATGTGTATATCTTGAAGGTAAATAAAAAGAACGTTTATGTGATGAACGTTCTTTTTGTATTAAAATTAAATAAATTATAGTACTGGTTTACTGCTGTATATTATCTATTTTTTGCTGTAATTCACTCTTAACAGTCGAAAATTCCAACCCGCTTTCACCACAGAAGTCTTTAATATTTACTAATGGATTAGGAAGCTGAGTACCTATAACCTGTTCAATATCTTCCCTTGAAACTCCCCAGTCCAATACTTCTCTAAAAGTTGTTTTTCCTTTTATCATTGTCTCTGTTTCTTCGATATGTTCAGTACTTTCTGGTGTACCGATAGGTTGTTGAACTTTTGCTGAAGAAATATCAATGCTGTTATTTTCTAAATATTTAATTTGCTCTTCTGATAGTTCAACTGAATTCTTGAGTATATCTGCCGCTTGCTTAAGAAGGTAAGTATCAGGGTTAAACTCATATGGCAATCCTTTATATATGGCAACAAAAACTCTTACAGAATCATTTCCAATTTCTAATCCTTGTTCTTTTAGGTCACTGTATAACACTTCTAAATCCTTATTTTTAAAATCACCAACATTTTCAACATCAGATACACCAAATGCACTCGCCAAGTCACTTAGAGGTATATCGAAAATAGTACTAACATCATTGAATGAATAAGAGCCTCTAATATCCGCAGGATTATATTCGCCTTTAAAGTCACCCCCTTTAAATGTTGCAGGAACTTTTGATGATGTGGTTTGCCATAGCCCAAGTGATGAAGATAGCCCTATGCCAGCAAACATAATTACTACTATAGCAATTCCTAGAACTGATGATTTTATTTTCATACTATTTTACACCCCCTACTGAAAGCTCAACGGTATCACTTACAGGACAAGCTGCTTCAGAAGTACACTTCATACAGCTAATACATTGATGATTTGATATTACGTTTTTCTTAGAGACATTTATGTTCATAGGACAAGCTTTGTTACAAGCATTACAGGATACACAAGTAGAAGAATTGCGCCTAATTTTAAATACTCTAAATAGATTAGTTATACCTAGTATTGCTCCGAAAGGACAAGTATACTTACACCATGGTCTTTCAACAAATAAAGATGCTGTCAAAGTAACAACTAAAACAATAACTCCACCTATGGCAACTTCACTGCTCCAGAAATTGAACAGTGCGTTATATGGATCTATATTTGAAAAGAATAGTTTTCCTGAATGAGCAGTTACATATATTACCCAAGCCATTACTCCATATCTTAGATATCTTAAATATTTATCAAACTTATATGGAATAAAGGTATTAAATCTTTTTTTAAATATTTTTCTACCTATTTTCCCAATCCATTCTTGTATAGAACCTAAAGGACATATCCATCCGCAAAATACAGGACCGAATAGAATAGATAAAAAAAGAACTATAGACATTAAAACGAATGAGGACTCATGGATTTTTTGAACAAAAGTTCCTACTGTAGCAAGCTGATAAATGCTTACAACTCCTCCAAATGGACATAGACCATGTAGAGATGCAGAGGATAGAAAAGGTATCTCTTTTCCTGATTCAACTAAAGTATGATTCACAGCTATTAATGCTATAAGTCCGAAAAATATAAATTGCACGGCTAGACGAGCTGAGATCTTTTTTTTAGATAGATTACTCATAAGAACACTCCTTTATTATTTTCTTTGATAAAGTTAATTATAGATACTTATTGTGACAGCTATGTGACAAAATAGTGTAAGAAAGATGAAATTAAATACCTAAAATTCAATATTGATTATTAATAAATCATTTATGTTAAAAAGAAAAATTAAAATTAATAAAAACTCTTTTATTGCTTAATAATAAGTGATACAATATTAAAGGAACTACATACGTAGAGCTATTACCATTACCTTAAGGAGGTGAACATAATGGCTTATAAAATTACAGATGCTTGCATCAGCTGTGGAGCTTGTGAAGCTGAATGTCCAGTAAATGTTATCAGTGCCGGAGATGATAAATACGTTATTAATCCAGAAGGATGCATCGAGTGCGGTGCATGTGCTAATGTTTGCCCAGTAGATGCTCCAGTACAAGAATAATAATAGGAAAATATGGAAAAAGACCCTTTAAGGGTCTTTTTTTTCTGCCTATATTTATGGATAAATGGTATAATAATAGTTGTATAAAGAAACTCAATTTAACAGGAGCGATCATTTAATGGAGCAAATATTTTTAAAAGAAAATGAGAGAATAGACGATTTACAGTGTAAAGGCTTAAAAATAATTCAGAGTACAGAAGGATTCTGTTTTGGGATGGATGCAGTTCTGTTATCTAATTTTTGTGATATCAAAAAAGGATCAACTATCTTGGATATGGGCACAGGAACAGGAATTATACCACTTTTAATATGGGCAAAAAATGATATCAAGAAGATATATGGACTAGAAATACAAAAAGAAGTAGCTGAAATGGCTAGTAGATCAATTAACATGAATAGGTTAGAAGATAGCATAGAAATACTAAATATTGACCTTAAAGATGCTCCAGATATGCTTGGAGTAAATAAATTTGATACAGTAATATCTAACCCCCCATATATGAATTCTGGTGGAGGGTTGATAAATCCTAACGATAAAAAGGCTATATCAAGACATGAAATAATGACATCTCTAGAAGATGTTATTAAAACTGCTAGCAGACTTCTAAGACATAATGGAAGCTTTTTCTTAGTACATAGACCAAATAGAATAGTAGATATACTTTGTCTATTGAGACGATATAAGCTTGAACCGAAAAAATTAAGATTTGTTCATCCTAAAATAGATGATAAACCAAATCTAGTCTTAATAAAAAGTGTAAAAGCTTCAAGACCTGAACTGAAATTTGAAAAGCCACTTTATGTTTATAAGGATGATGGAACATATACTGACGAAATCTATGACATATATGGGATGAGTAAACCTAAATAAAATATATTTAAATATGAATAAAATAGTGCTTTTATGTGATGAAGATTTTGAGAAAACTATTGGCTCATAAACAAAAAAATCTTAAAATTTGTAAACTTGCTTTGCTCAGACATACAAATTTCTTAACAGATTTTTCTGTTTCTTTCGCCTAGTTTTCTTAACAAAATCTCATAAGTATTCTCTTATCTATTTTATCCATATTTAATTAAGTATCTATGTACTTAAGGAGAAAGAGAGGAGAAATAATTTGGATAATGTAGGAAAGCTTTATATATGTCCTACCCCGATAGGAAATCTTGATGATATAACTATAAGAGTACTTAACACTTTGTCAGAGGTTGATTTAATTGCAGCAGAAGATACAAGGCATACGATAAAATTATTAAATCATTTTGAAATAAAAAAGCCGTTAACAAGCTATCATGAGCATAATAAAAGGGAAAAAGGGAACTTTCTAATCCAAAAGCTTTTGCATGGAGAAAATATAGCCATAGTTTCAGATGCAGGGATGCCTGGGATATCAGACCCAGGTGAGGATATTATTAAGCTAGCCATAGAAAATGCCATAGATGTAATAGCACTTCCAGGACCTACAGCATCTATTCTTGCTTTAGTAACATCAGGATTGCCGACCTCAAGGTTTGTGTTTGAAGGATTTATGGCATCAAATAAAAAAGAAAGAAAAGAAAGGCTAGAGAAACTAAAAATTGAAGAAAGAACTATCATATTTTATGAATCTCCGCATAGATTGATTAATTTACTTGAAGATATGCTGCAGGTTTTAGGTGAAAGAGAAATATCAGTGGCAAGAGAGCTTACAAAAAAATACGAAGAAGTCTTCAGAGGGGATATAAGTGATGCTTTATATAAATTCAAGAAGAATAGTCCTAAAGGAGAGTTCGTTGTTGTAGTAAAGGGTATTACGCTTGATTTTTATGAGGATACAGATAATGAATCATGGAACGATATGACCATTAAAGAGCATATTATATTATATATGGAACGAGGCTTTGACAAGAAAGAAGCAATAAAAAGAGTGTCAAAAGAAAGGAATATTCCTAAAAAGGAAGTGTACAAGGAAAGCATAGATATATAGAATATGATGGTAGGGGGAGTGGGCATGGAGGTCAATAAAGATATGACAGTTGCAGAGGTAATCCAGAAAAACATGAGAGTTTTAGACGTACTTGAAAAATATAGCATGGGGTGTAGAACATGCAATGCAGTATATAACGAAACCTTAGAAACAGCAGCGAGAGCAAACAATATTAATTTAGAAAAGTTGATATATGACTTAAGGCAGGTATTTGATTAAAATATATTTCAAGATAAAAAAACAGCCATATGGCTGTTTTTTTATCTTTTTTTATCTGACTATGTAGCCTTATTTTTTTAGTTCTTCAAGGCAACCTGGGCAGATATTTTTTCCTTTAAATATTTCCACATCTTTAGCTTGTCCACAGAAAATACAAGCTGGAGCATATTTCTTAAGGATAATTTGTTCTCCGTCTACATAGATTTCTAAAGAGTCTCTTTCAGCTATATCAAGAGTTCTTCTCAACTCTATAGGAATAACTACTCTACCAAGCTCGTCTACTTTTCTTACAATACCTGTTGATTTCATCTCATTCATCCTCCTATTCGTAATGTGTCAAGAATCGACTATTTTTTACAGATTAAATAGTACCATATATTCCAATAAAAGTCAACATAAAACTTTAAAATAAATTCACAAATTTTTTTTAATGTATACAATATATCAGAGAATAAGCTAGTTGCACAACTTTGAAATTTAGCTGTTTTCAATAGATATTGAAGATAGTAGTAAATTAAGCAGAGATATAAGGTAATTTTCAATATTTAAAAATAGAATTATTAAGCTATTTTATTCACATTTTTATTACAAATATAAAAAACATTGATTATCATGAGTGAAACTATGGTATATTAAGAAAAAGTGCATATTCTTCTTATTATAAGGAGCTGATTAAATGGAATTCTTATTAGCAAGACTTAAGGAAATAAGCAAGAACCAAAATACAAAAATATACATAATAGGTAATTTTATTAGAGACTTTGTTCTAGGAACGCGTGGCAATTGTATTGATTGCATAGTTCAAGATAAAATAGAGATTATTGCTACACTTTTTGCTAATGAAATATCAAGTAAGGCTGTGACTATAGATGAGAATAATAGAACTTATAAAGTAGTAGATATTACAAGGGATATAACACTAAATTTTAGCAAAATGAACGGTAACAGGATAGAAGATGATCTGATGAAAAGAGATTTTACTATAAACAGTCTAGCAATTGATGTATTAGACTTTGACTGCAATGTTCTAGATGAAACAAAGATAATAGACCCTACTAGTGGACTAATGGATATAAATAGAGAAAAGATAGTTTATGTATATGAAGATGTTTTTAAAGATGACCCTGTAAGGATATTGAAAGCTGTAAGGTTGATGTCAGAGCTTGGGTTTGATATGGATGATAGAACAAAGAGAAAGATTCTTTCAGATAAATGCTTCTTAAAAACTATTGTGAACGAAAAATTAACTGACGAGCTATTTCAAATCTTAAGGAATAAAAAAACGTACTATTACTTTAGTTTCATGGATAAGCATTTGAATGTACTAGAAGAAATATTTCCTGAGATAATACCAATGAAGGATGTAGGACAATGTAAATATCATGTTGTCAATTCATTCACACATTCATTACTTACATTGAAAACACTAGAAGAAATAATTTATCATAATGCTTACTTTGAAGAGCATGTGAGAGAGTCATACGAAAGACATGGTAATGAATCTATAACATATGAGCACACAAGATTAGAGCTAATAAAACTAGCTGCATTTTTTCATGACGTTGGTAAGCCTAAAGCGAAAAAAGTTGATGAAGCTGGCAGAACAAGGTTTAAAGGACATGAAATAATAGGAGCAGAAGCTATACGAAGTATAGCAGAAAGATTGGGACTTAGTCTTAAAGAAAAAGATATACTTCATGATATCACTGCGAAGCATATGATACCTCTAGTGCTATATAAGGATAATGATGTTAGTGGAAAAGCACTTTATTCAATGTTCTCAGATCTTAAAGATAACACTTTAGATGTGCTTTTAATATCGCTTTCAGATATAATTGCCACTAGAAAGGTACTTCAGCCAGATGAAGACATGGGCAAGTACAAGATTCATATAGAATATTTGGCAAACAACTATCTTACTAGATTTAAAGAATCAGAAAAAACTATATAGGGAAGCAGTATAACTAGCCTCATCATTATGATGAGGCTTTTTGTAATCTATGGGCTATATGAGGCATATACTCAAAATAAGATTATAAAAAAGGGTGAGCTTCAGATGATAAACTATATATGGTTTTTCTTAATTCTTATTGGTATTATAGTAGCTATATTTACAGGAAATATAGAAGTAATAAATACAGCTATAATAGAAGATGCTGAAGAGGCTGTAAAATTTGCAATAGGGCTTACTGGTATAATGGGTGTTTGGCTAGGACTTATGAATGTAGCAGAGAAATCTGGGTTAATAAAGTCATTTAGCAGACTTTTAAGACCAATTACGAGGATGTTATTTCCAGATGTTCCAAAAGACCATCCTGCTATGAGTGCAATCATAATGAATATGGTTACAAACATGTTTGGAGCTGGCAATTCTGCAACAGCAATAGGAATAAAAGCAATGGAAGAAATGAATGCAATTAACAATAATAAAAGCAAAGCAACAAATGCTATGTGCATGTTTCTTGTAGTAAATATGTCCTCTATACAGCTTGTGCCACTAACGGTACTTAAAATAAGAGCAGATGCTGGTTCTACAGCTCCTACAGAAATAATAGGAACTTCTCTTATTGCTACAGCAGTTTCTACTATTGTAGGAATAATAAGTGCTAAAATACTGCAGGTTAGAGGGTGAATCATATGGTAGACGGTTTAAGGATAGTTTCAATTTCAATTATTCCAGCTATAATGTCTATAATATTAATACATGGCTATATTAAAGGAATAAGCATGTATGATTGTTTTGTAGAAGGTGCAAAGGAAGGTTTTAAAACTGCTATAAAATTAATGCCATATTTGATTGCCATATTTATCGCCATAGGAATATTTAAACGTTCAGGTGCCATGGAAATACTGGTAAGAGTTTTTAATCCACTTGGCAAGGTTCTGGGAATACCTAAAGAAGTAATGCCGCTAGTTATTATGAGACCAATATCAGGCAGTGGTTCACTTGGAGTTGTTAAAGACATTGTTACTACATATGGACCAGATTCATTTATTGGTAGAGTTGCATCTACTATGATGGGCTCAGCAGAAACTATATTTTACACAATGGCTGTGTATTTTGGTGCAGTTGGAATAAAGGATACAAGACATACATTAAAAGCAGCACTTTTATCACATTTGGCTGCAGTAGTTGCTTCGGTATTTATATGTGGGTTAGTGTTTGGATAATATTGAAAAAACTCTTGACAAAAATGAACAATTTATGTATAGTTTTTATTAAAATAGTAGAACATATATCATAACATATTTAAAAGCAATGAAGGGAAGAGTAGGTTTAGCAACTATCTTTAGAGAGCCAGGGTGGGTGAAAGCTGGTGATAGAAGTTAAATTGAACATGGACCCTAAGCTATATAGCTGAAACTAAGTAGGCTGTATCGGAGCTGTATCCGTTATTATTACAAGGTTATTATTTGTAACCTAGTGAGATCTAGACTGTGAGGTTTAGATGAATTAGAGTGGTAACACGAAGAATACGCCTTCGTCTCTTGTAGAGATGGAGGCGTTTTATATTTTTATTTAAAAATTAAAGTAATGTTGAGACTAAATGAAATATGCATCTAAGTAATTACTTTAATTTTTGAATAGCTAAACTTAAAACAAAAGGTATTGTTTGAATATGGATAAAAAAGATAAGAGAATGCATATGAGATTTTTTCGTTTATCTGATAGCTTAAAATTCTAATACTTCCTCCTTCTGTCGGAAGTAAAGATAAGTAGATTATACAAAGCTTCGATTTGTTGTAAGTTACTTAGCTTCTTCATCAATTGCATAGTTCTTAGATTGGTTCAAATATAATTCAGATAGAGAAAAGATTCCATCTGAATTAAGCTTCGCTGTATGAGTCTATAGTTTTCTCAAAATTTTCATCGCATGAACGTTTTTTTATTCATATTCAAATTGCATCATTGGTTATCAATAATAACAGGAGGTTTTAATATGAAAAAAACATTTTATATCACAACACCTATATACTATCCTAGTGATAATCTTCATATAGGACACACTTATTGTACTGTGGCTGCAGACACCATGGCTAGGTTTAAGAGAATTTTAGGATATGACGTAAAATTCTTAACTGGTACAGATGAGCACGGGCAAAAAATCCAAACTGTAGCTAAAGATAAGGGCGTTACACCTAAAGAATATCTAGATGGAATAGTAAGTAATATAAAAGAACTTTGGAAAACGCTAGGCATAACTTATGATAAGTTCATTAGAACTACAGATGAACAGCATAAAGAAATAGTACAAAAGATATTCCAAAAGCTGTATGATCAAGGTGATATATATAAAAGTCATTATGAAGGACATTATTGTACACCATGTGAATCCTTCTGGACAGAAAGTCAGCTAGTAGATGGAAAGTGCCCAGACTGTGGCAGAGAGGTTAAGCTTGCAAAAGAAGAAGCATATTTCTTTAAGTTGTCTAAATATCAAGACAGACTGATTAAGCTTTTAGAAGAAAATACAGAATTTTTACAGCCAGAGTCAAGAAGAAATGAAATGTTAAACAACTTCTTAAGACCGGGACTTGAGGATTTGTGCGTAACGAGATCATCGTTTGATTGGGGAATAAAAGTACCTTTTGATGATAAGCATGTAATATATGTTTGGATAGATGCACTTAGCAACTATATAACTGCATTGGGCTATCTTACAGACAACGATGAAGAATACAAGAAATATTGGCCAGCGGATACTCACCTTGTAGGAAAAGAAATAGTGAGATTTCATACAATTATATGGCCAGCAATCCTGATGGCTTTAGGACTTGAGCTTCCTAAAAAAGTATTTGGTCATGGATGGATACTATTTGAGAATGATAAGATGTCAAAATCAAAAGGCAATGTAATATATCCAGAACCATTAATTGAGTTATACGGAGTAGATGCATTAAAATATTTCTTACTGAGAGAGTTTTCATTCGGACAGGATGGCTCATTTGCAAAAGAAAAATTCTTAAATAGAATAAATTCAGACCTAGCTAATGATTTAGGAAATTTAGTAAGCAGAACTGTTGCTATGATTGACAAATACAATGGTGGAATCATTCCAATACCGTCTAAGGACGGAGAGTTTGACGAAAGTCTAAAAGAACTAGCGACTTCTACTGCAGGTAAAGTAGAACAATTTATGGATAAATTAAGCTATAGCAATGCATTAGAAGAAATTTGGAAGCTTGTAGGTAGAGCAAATAAATACGTGGACGAAACTACACCTTGGATATTAGCCAAAGATGAGGAAAATAAAGACAGACTCGATACTGTACTTTATAATCTTGCTGAGACACTTAGAATAGTTTCAGTATTGATAAGACCATTCATGGAGAGAACCTCAGACAGCATATGGAGACAGCTTGGAATGGATCACGGTCAAGGAACATCATGGGATGATTTATCACAATGGGGTAAGCTTTCTACAGGACTTAAAGTAAGAAAAGAAAATCCAATGTTTCCAAGGCTTGATGTAAAGCAAGAGCTAGAAAGATTAAATGAAGCTAATGAAAGGTTTATAGAAAAGAGAAATGGCAAAAAGAAAGAAGACTCTCAGCAAGAAAAAGTACAAGAAGAAAGCCATATTACAATAGATGATGTGGATAAGATAGATTTAAGAGTAGCAAAGGTAGTAGATGCTAAAAAGCATCCTAACGCAGATAAACTCTTAGTACTTCAGCTTGAAGTTGGAGATGAAAAAAGACAGGTAGTATCAGGAATAGCTAAGTATTACAAGCCAGAAGAGCTAGTAGGAAAAAATGTCATCTTAGTTTACAACTTAAAGCCAATTAAGCTTAGAGGAGTTGAATCACATGGTATGGTGCTTGCAGCAGATAAAGCAAAAAAGCTTACATTAGTGACTACATTAGAAGATATAGGAAGTGGAGCAAAGGTTAAGTAAGGGGGAAGAAACTATGTTGATTGACAGCCATGCTCATCTTGATGACGAAAGGTTTGATAAGGACAGAGATAAGGTAATAAAAGATTTGACCAAAGATGGCATAGAGATAGTTATAAATCCTGGTGCAGATGTTGCATCATCAGTTAAATCAGTATCTTTATCTCAAAAATATGACAATATATATGCTGCAGTAGGAGTACATCCTCATGAAGTTAAAACTATGGATGAAACAACTATAGAACTACTTCGTTCATTATCAAAAAAAGAAAAAGTAGTTGCAATAGGAGAAATTGGTTTAGATTATCACTATGACAATTCACCTAGAGAAGTACAGAAAAAATGGTTTATAGAACAGATAAAGCTTGCAAAGGAATTAGATCTCCCTGTAATTATCCATGAGAGAGAAGCACAGCAGGACATGTATGACATATTAAAAGAGCATGCAGATGGGAAGTTTAAAGGAGTATTGCACTGCTTTTCAGGTAGCTTAGAAATGGCTAGAGAATATTTAAAGATGGGCTTTTATTTATCATTTGCTGGGCCAGTAACATTTAAGAATGCAAAAACTCCTAAGGAAGTAGCTAAAAACATTCCATTAGAGCGTATGCTGGTTGAAACAGACTCTCCTTATTTGACACCTGAACCTAATAGAGGGAAAAGAAATGAGCCATTAAATGTAAGATATGTAGCTGCAATGATAGCAGAGTTAAGAGGAGTGTCTTTTGAAGAAATAGCACAAAAAACAAGTCAGAATGTAAAAAAGTTATTTAATATATAATTATTGCTTTAAATGATTATTTGAAATCAGGACCTATGGGGTAATTCCTTAGGTCCTTTAATTTTGCAAAAGCATATAATCTAGATTGATAATACTTGTCGTATTTCCCGGGAAATCAAAGTAAATTGTTGTTTTCTATGAAATTAAAAGAAAATGTAAAGTAAAAGTAACGGTTATCTAGCCTCTTCATATAATGATACTAGGTAAATAAATACCATTAAAGGAGTTGATTTAATGAGAAGACCTAGAGATCGATATCAAGAGCCAAATAAAAAACCTGAGGAGCGTCCATCTAACCCAGAATACCCAATGATGCCTCAGTATCCAATGTATCCAACATACCCTACCTATCCATCAATGGAAATGTGTCCAATGATGAATCCAATGATGAGACGATGTATGATGATGTGTATGCACCAATGTGGATATCCTATGATGAGTGGAGAAGAAAATATTGCACCAATGCCGAATCCGAACCCAATTATGCCAATGCCGAATCCAAACCCAATTATGCCAATACCGAATCCGAATCCAATTATGCCAATGCCGAATCCGAACCCGATTATGCCAATGCCAAACCCAAATCCAATGATGCCAATGTATCCAATGATGGATGACGACATGGATATGGATTGTATGTAATTTAAATAACTGGACATAATATAGAAACATAGTAAAAAAACAAAGACTAAGTGAAAATTCATTTAGTCTTTGTTTTTGATTAAAGATTAATATAAATAGTAGAAGAACGTTACCACTGTGAAACTTTTGAAAATATTATAGAGTCTTAAATGTCATACTATCCATTCTATCTATCTTCGAATACAATTTATTTAAGAATGGTAATCGATAATATATATTACATATATGACATATAATAGGTATAAATTTGACAAAAAATTTGTTATGAAATAAAATACAGTGGAGCAAAAAAAATAGGAGGTACAAGATGGTAGAGCTAATAAAAAATAATAAGCATTTATTTGTCTCTATAGTCATTTTAATTGGAATAGTAGCCGCATCATTCGTAGCATACGATTTGGTATTTCATGATGTTGCTATTTCAGTCGATGGTGATGAGATAATGCTTAAAACAAGTAAAGCCACCGTTTCAGAACTGCTTGGGGAAAAGAAAATAAATCTAGATAAAGAGGATTATATAAATGTTTCATTAGATAGACAACTAGAGGATGGACTTAAAATAGATATAAAAAAAGCAGTTCCTATTACAGTAACCCTTGGAAATAAGAAGCTAGAGGTTAAAACAGCAAAAGATACTGTAAAGGAAGCACTAGACTCATTAGAAATAGCATATGATGAAAATGACAAGATAGAACCTTCACTAAATGAGAAAGTTACCTCAAAGCTAGAGATAAACGTAACAAGAGTAGATGAGAAAATCGAAGTAAAAAGTGAAGAAATTCCATATAAGACAATAACAAAGAATAATAAAGATTTAGAAAAAGGAAAAAATGTAAAAGTACAAAATGGTGAAAGAGGATTAAAGGAAGTTAAAATAAAAGAAATATATGAAAATGGAGAGCTTATATCTAGTGAAATAATGGAAGAAAGCGTAGCTAAGGAACCTGTTAACGAGATAATTGAAAAAGGTACAAAGGATTTTGAAATCGCATCAAGGGGTTCTTTTGCAGGTAAAAGAAGTGCAGTTATGGTGGCAACTGCATATGACTTAACCTATGAGAGTACAGGAAAAAGACCTGGAGATAAATACTATGGAATGACTGCTTCTGGAACAAGAGCAAGACCAGGAGTAGTAGCAGTAGATCCTAAAGTCATACCATTAGGAACTAAGTTATATATAGAATCCCTAGATGGAAGCAAAGATTATGGATATGCAGTAGCGGAAGATACAGGTGGAGCAATAAAAGGAAATAGAATAGATTTATTTTTTGAAAGTCCTAAAGATGTTAAAGCTTTTGGGCTGAGGAAAGTTAGAGTATATATTATAAGCGGGAAATAGAGCAGGGAACTGCTCTATTTTCATTTTGGATGCTGTTATCTTTATTATAATTAAAATTAAAGGTATAATTAATAAATGAAGTTGGAAACATCAGAGTAAGGAGAGGAAAAAATGATTAAAGAGATAATAGTAGTGGAAGGTAAAGATGATATTACTGCTGTAAAAAGAGCAGTTGATGCAGAAATTATTGCTACAGGTGGATTTGGCATTACTGATACAACCTTAGAACGTATAAAATTAGCTGGGGAAAGAAGAGGTGTTATTATATTTACTGATCCAGACTTTGCTGGTGAAAAGATTAGGAAGATAGTATCGAAGGGAGTAAAAAACTGTAAGCATGCTTTTCTTCCGAGAGATAAAGCCACAAAAGAGGGGAATATTGGAATAGAGAATGCTATTCCAGAGGATATAATTGAAGCACTTAGCAAAGCGAGAGTAGAGTCAGTAGAAATGAGAAGAGAATTCTCTAATACTGATCTTTTTGAGAATGGACTGATAGGCAATGAGGATGCAAGAAAAAGAAGAGATTACTTAGGAAGAATACTTGGTATAGGATATTGTAATTCAAAACAATTTTTAAAAAGACTCAATAATTATGGTATAACAAGACTGGAGTTTAATGAAGCACTAGGGAGGATAGATAAGGAAGATGGACAATAGAAAACTGTATTCACCAAATGTAACGAAGGAAGTCATAGAAAGGCATGGTTTTAGATTTTCAAAGAGCCTAGGACAGAATTTTTTAATAGATGGAAATATCATTGAAAAAATATGTGATGGAGCAGATATAAATGAAAATGATGGAATTATTGAAATAGGTCCAGGAATAGGGACATTAACACAACAGCTATGTGAAAGAGCTGGAAAGGTAGTAGCAATAGAATTAGATAAAAATCTACTTCCTATATTAGACGATACATTAAGTGCTTATGACAATGTTGAGATAGTTTATGGAGATGTATTAAAGATTAACTTAGATCAACTAATCAAAGAAAAGTTGAAGGGCAGAAATATAAAAGTAGTTGCTAACCTTCCATATTACATAACGACACCTATCATAATGAAGCTATTAGAAGAAAGGCTTGACATTGACAAAATAGTTGTAATGATACAGAAAGAAGTCGCTGAGAGGATGCAGGCTGATCCTGGAAACAAAGATTATGGTGCTTTATCAGTTGCAGTACAATACTATTCACAACCTGAGATAATTGTTAATGTACCTAAAAATGTGTTTATGCCAAAGCCAAATGTTGATTCAGCAGTTATAATGCTTGATATATATGATAGTCCCATGGTGGAAGTAATAGATAAAAAGCTTTTTTTTGAAGTAGTTAAGGCTGCATTCGGAAAGAGGAGAAAAACACTTCTAAATGCATTAAGCTCAGGTACTTTGAATATTAATAAAGAAGAAATACAGGATATTTTGCATTCATGTGATATAAATCCTCAAAGAAGAGGAGAAACTTTATCCATTGATGAATTTGCCACATTAGCTAATTCAATATCAAATGCTCATCGGGATTAGTTAAATAGTTTAAAGACTAATTCTATTCCTAATTCAAACTATTAGTTCACTATTTAGCTTCTATTACATATATTAGTAATAAGGAGTAGAAAGGAGGGAATAGGATTGTCTTTAAAACAAGCATATATGAGAAAATTTGTTATACTTGATGAACAGAACATCAACTATTCAAAAGCAAATAATCAAAGGCCTAAAGGGCATGTTAAACTTGAAGTACGTGACGGTAAAGGTAAACTTGCACTTAATGTAGATGGATTAAATGCCAATATTAGTGATGAAAATATTTATAAAGGATTTATACTATTTAACGACAATTTAAAGTTAACAAAGGTTGATGTTGGCTCAATAATTGTAAATAGTAATGGCAGAGGAAGTGTTGAATGGCAATTTAATCCGTTGTCAGTTGGAGGTACAGGTGTTTCTATCGACAAATTCAACGTTATATTAGTCAAGCTATGCTCAAAAAAACAACAGGATGAAAAACTAGTTGTGCCATTGGCAGGATATATTCAAGATGCAGATGATAGTGTATCTATGATATTAGACAAACTTAAGAAAGATATAAAAAATGAAAATAAAGTAGAACCAAGGCATTACCAAAAGGAAGAGAAAAGGATTGAGGATAGTGAAGAACCAATATATATTGAGGTTTCGGAAACCAAGGAATCTTCTACTATTGAAGAATCAGATGACTTTTACGAAAATAAAATAGAAGAAATAAACATTGAGGAAGCACAAGAAGATATAGAAGAAACTCAAGATATAGAAGAAGCCCAAGATATAGAAGAAACTCAGGAGGCAGAAGAATTCCAGAAAACTCAAGAAGCAGAAGAAATAATAGAAGCAGGGGCAATAGAAGAGCTACAAGAAATGAAACAGACAGAGGAAGTTAATGGTGAAGAAGAAATAGAACAACAGGATGAAGCAGTCGAGGATGAAGTTTACGAGCTTGAACAATTACTTGACGTAAATCAGGTAGTAGATGAGGTAACAGATAAAATAGAAGGTCTAGATGAAGAGTATGAAGAAGATAAATATTATGATAACAAAGAACTTAAAAACACATATAACTATAATATGTATAATGATAATACCTATGGTCACTCGATTAATAGATCAAATACTTATATTGAAAACGCAAGAAATTATAGCAAGCAAATTGCTAACTACGCTATGAACATATTAAAATTTTTTGATAGAGTAAATCCATTTAGAGAAGCTTTAGAAGGCTATAAATGGTGGGAGATAGAATATGATAGTAAAAATATTTATAGAGGGTTTTTACCATTCTACAACTATCTTGTAAATATGTACTATCCATATCCGTTCATGACAAAGGTTACTACATGCCAGAGCTTAATCAAAAGACATAATCACTATATTTTTGGTGTAGTAGAGGGACAAAATGAAGTTCAATATTATGTTTATGGAGTACCAGGTAGATTTACTAGAGAAGATCAGCCTTACAATGGTGCAACCGGTTTTACTACTTGGCTTAGGGACAAAGAAAAAAATAAAGAAGACATGGGATATTGGTTAATATATATTGATGCATTGAGTGGAAAGATAGTTACGCCTTTAAATCCAACCATACCGCCTAAGTAGACTTAAACCCCTTTTGGGGTTTTTTTATTTATGGGCTTTAGCCTGTTGAGCTCGCGAAGCGTGCGAAACAATAAACCACCTGCTATGCGGGTGCGCGACAGAAGTTATACAAAAAAATCACCTTTTCGTTATAATAGAGTTGTTCAAGCTACTATAATAACGAGAGGAAAGGTGAT